>JAYUTQ010000670.1:0-5381 GCA_043755055.1 Chitinophagaceae bacterium
TTGACCTATTTTTTCGGCAATAGCTTCGGCATTTGGTTCTGCTATTAAACCCACTTTGCCGTTGGGCACCAATGCCGGCAGGCCGCCTACATTGGTAACTACCATTGGTATTTCAAAATGGTAGGCGAGGGGCGTAACCCCACTTTGGGTTGCGTTTCGATAAGGTTGTACCACCACATCGGCGGCACACAAAAAGTATTTCACTTCGCTATCCGGGATAAAATTGGTCCTTAAATCCACCACATCAGCTATGTTCAAGTTTTTAACCTGATCCAGATACGGTTGTGCATCTTCATAAAATTCTCCGGCTACCAGCAGTGAAAAATTATAGAGCAGGTGCTTTTGTTTGATGATGGCAATGGCTTCCAGCAATATGTCGAGCCCCTTGTATTTTCTGATAAAACCAAAAAACAACAGCACATTTTTATTCGGATCAATTTGTAGTTTTTGCCTTGCCTCAGCAGTCGTTATGGCTTCGCCAAAATTATCGTACAGTGGATGATTGACCTGCTTTGCTGGCTTAACATTGTCAAGTGTTTTCAGGTCGGCCATTACTTTTTCACTCATGGTAATAAAAGTATCTACCGGCTTTATAAAGTATTTGGTAAATGGTGTGTCACCAGGTCTTTTTTCATGCGGAATAATATTATCGGCAATGCACACAACTTTGGTATGGCCGTTCTTTTTTGCCCTGCGTAAAATAGTGCCGAGGCATGGCCCCATTACCGGCAGCCAATAACGAACAACAATAATATCGGGCCGTAATTTTTTTAGCTCGTTACCAACCAGTAACCAGTTAAGAGGATTAACAGAGTTGATGCACACTTTTATAGCAATATCAGTTGGAGCAGGTTCTGATGAATACTGTGTGGTACCCGGAAACATAAAACCAGGATACTGCAACGAGAAAGTATAAATGGTAACAGAATGCCCTTCATTTTGAAACTGCCTTGCCAGCCTTTCGTCGAAAGAAGCAAGCCCGCCCCTAAGGGGATGTGCCGGACCTATGATGATGATATTTGCCATTTACTTACACTAGTTGATAGGAACACAGATTAAACGGATGGTTACGGATGAAAACTGATTTTTTTAGTCTACTTCAAATCATTTGTAAATACCCTTCTTTAAAAGATTGGTTTTTCGCCAAAATTGAAAAGTAAACCCACTTCGATATATCTGTAGCTTTTAGATAATTGGACAACTGTTGTTCGTGAATTTTTGCAAGTTCTGAATCGGCTTTAAGTTCAATAATCACTTTGTCTTCAACAATTATCTCTGAAATATAGTCCTATTTCCGAACCTGCGTAATACACTTTTATTGGGTGTTGCTGATGTACAATTAAGCCCTGATTTCTTAATTCAATCAGAAAGGCATTTTCATAAAATTTTTCTAAAAAATTATAACCAAGTTTATTATACACATGATAAAACGATTCTATTATAACCTTGGTTAAGTTTTCATGCAATAACATGATAGCAGATTTATTTAAAAATGAAACCGTGAAAATCAGTACCCATCCGTTTAATCCGTGTTTCTATCCACTCTTGTCAATCAATACCTAGTTTTTCTTCAACACCGTATACATTTCTGTCTTGTGCATTTCTTACAACCAATTCGGCCAAAAAGCCGGCAAGGAATAACTGCACACCAATTACCATGGCTACCAATGCTACATAGAAAGCAGGCTTATTTGTAATGGCAAAACTATCGCCGTGGATAAATTTAGAAACGATGAGGTAGGCACTAAAACCAAAGCCCAACAAGAAAAATAAAGTCCCCATCAAGCCAAAAAACTGCATCGGCTTTTTGCCGTATCGGCCTACAAATAAGATACTGGCCAAATCTAAAGGGCCATTAATAAATCGGCTAAGGCCGAATTTGGAGACACCAAATTTACGGGCCCTGTGTTCCACCACTTTTTCGCCTACTTTTTTAAAGCCGGCCCATTTGGCCAATACGGGAATGTAGCGGTGCATTTCGCTATACACTTCTATGCTTTTTACTACTTTGTTATTATAAGCTTTTAAGCCGCAGTTCATGTCGTGGAGCTTAATGCCACTCATTTTGCGGGTTACAAAGTTGTATAGTTTAGAGGGGATGTTTTTGGTAAAAGTATTGTCGTGGCGAACCTTTTTCCAGCCGCTAACAATGTCGTAACCATCTTCTACAATCATTCTGCGCAGCTCCGGTATTTCGTCGGGGCTATCTTGCAAGTCTGCATCCATGGTAATTATTACCGCACCTTTTGCAGCTTTAAAAGCTTCGTTTAGGGCAGCACTTTTTCCGTAATTGCGTTGAAATTTTATGCCTTTAATGGAAGGATTTGCTTTCCGTAAGTTCTCAATTACTTCCCAACTGTTATCGGTACTGCCATCATCTACAAAAAGTACTTCGTAACTGTATTTATTGGCTTCACACACACGGTGGATCCATGCCGATAATTCGGGCAGTGATTCAGCCTCATTTAAAAGGGGAATAACAATACTGATGTCCATTAAAAAGCCTGATTTTATGTTATCCGAGTGGATTTACGTTTGGATTCTTTTTGGCTACAACAGCGCCTGCCAACGAGGCCGCAGCACCCACAATAAGAAAAACGATCATGGTGCCACCAGCAGTAATCAACACAAAATTGTTGCTTACACCAGTTATAATTTGTTCAAGTTGTTCGCTATCCTGCGGTTTATTTTGTTTGGGTTGTTTTGCCATCTCCGTTCTCATAATGGCAATAGACTGTTCTTTTATACCCGGAAAAATTACTTTTAATGCCAATATGAGATACAGAATAAACATACATGTTACCACGGCTGTAACTTTAAAACCGTGGGCAAATACATTACCGAAAGTTACATTGCCCTCTTTTTGACTACTATAACTCATACACGCCCAAATAACACCTACGATAATGAGGATATATTGTACCCAACCAAATTCCTTGGATTTTTCTATGCCAATTACTGTTGTTATTACCGCAAAGGCTATTACAGCAAGTGTAATGATGATGCCCTTTACAATTGGTGACATTACTTTCTTTTCCATAGTTAATTTTTAAGCATTCAAAAATAGCCGTTTCCCCCGGATGGTGCCGATTACTTTTCCACCCATTGTTTTACCTATAAAGGCATTGTTTTTACAAAGCGATTGTACCTGTTGTTTGGTAAATATATTTTCAATACCCGGGGCAAATAATGTGATGGAGGCAAATTCAGTGCTTGCATCAATAGGGCTTGTTTTTAACCCAAATATTTTACTTGCATTGCCGGAATAAAGTGCTGCTAATTGCTGTGCTTTTAGCTGTGGCAGGGCTTGCATTACTGCACCGGCGCTACTTTCCAATCCTTCCATGCCATATTTGGCATATTCAAATTCGCAAATTTTACCATCGTAATCCTGTGGGTTATGGTGGCTGCTAATGCAATCTACAGTGCCATCCATTACTGCCGCTTTTAATGCATCCACATCTACCTTCGTTCTTAGTGCAGGATTGACTTTCAGGTTGGTATCGTAGCCGGCCAAATCTTCGTCGGTAAAGCTGAGGTGATAAGGCGTAACGCTGCATGTTATTTGTAGGCCTTCCGCCTTTGCCTTGCGTATCAATTCAATACCGGCTGCTGTGGTAATACCGGTAATGTGCAACCTGCTTTGAGTGTATCGCAGCAATTCAATATCTCTGGCAATCATCAGGCTTTCTGCAATAGCAGGTTTGCCGGGCAAGCCTAATTGGGTGCTGATGATGCCTTCATTTATCAATCCGTTTTTGCTTAGCGAAACCTCGTCGGGTATCTGTACAATCACGCCACCAAACGCCTTCACATATTGTAAAGCTTTTAGCATTACCTGTCCGGATTGTAAGGGATGCCAACCATCGGTAAACGCTATGGCACCACTGCTTTTCATGTCGTACATCTCAGCTAATTCCTTACCCTCGCAGTTTTTGGTTATAGCACCTATTGGGTGTATGGCTGTTGGTAACAAAGCTGATTTTTGCACCACATATTCTATCTGGCTTTTGCTATGCAGGCAGGGGGAAGTGTTGGGTACTACAAACACATCGGTAAAGCCACCAGCAGCTGCAGCATTCGCACCGCTTTCCAGCGTTTCTTTATGTTCGGCCCCCGGGTCGTTAAACTGGCAAAAAATATCTACCCAACCTTTAGAAATATGCAGGTTTTTGGCTTCAATTATTTTGTCTGCTTCTACTTCGATAATTGGAGCAATAGAAACAATGATGCCGCTAATAATGAGAATGTCCTGTGTAAGCCCATTATAAGTCGAAGTAGGGTCAGCTATGGTAGCTTGCTTAATGAGTAGCTTCATGTAAAGTAGATTCCCAAAATAAATTCTGGATAAGAGAACGAAGATAATAGGTTTGGTTACAAAAAAAGCGTCCTGGATAAACCTATCCTGTACTGTCGCCGACCTCCCGGCAGGTACTGTTTCGTTACTTGTTTTACAATAACAGCAAACTATTTTGTCCTGGCGGGGTTTTCACTTTAGCCTCTTTAAATTATCAGCCCATACCATGAAACCCCGTCTTGTTTCGTAATTCAGAAAATAAACATTCCCACCTGTTTGTCAATTTTAGGGAAAATGTTACTTTGGTTTCAAAATTTTCAATGGTCGTTTATGGGTCGGGGTTTCACTTTAGTGGCCGATAACTTGGTGCAGCTGCTGCGAAAACCCCGCCCGGACGGAAATGGAGGAACGCTCCAGTAATACTTCATACATGTGGTAGTTTATTCCTTTAAAACAAAAGCCCCACATTTCTGCGGGGCTTTTGATTTTACTAATATCTCTTATCAAATCTTTTTTCCTTTTCCTCTTCGAAAAATATCATCGATGCTCATGTTAGGGTCTTCAATTCAATCCTACTTTACTGCCAACAATAAGTTTAACTATGTTCATCATATAAGTACCACACCGAGGGAAAATCAGTGATTATAAATCTTTGTTTTACCTAATGGCACCTTTAAACAGATATTCATCCAAGGCCTCGTTTCCAGCAATAACCTTGGTGTCATGCTCACTGAGTGGACCAGATTGTTTATTAAACGTATCACCCGTAATATCCTGAAGTGCTTTTGCGAGGCAGTTTTCTGTAACATCACCCCAGTCTTTGTTTACACCATCGGCAGCCCCACTACTAACCGGAAATCCACTAAAATAATTGCCTTCACCATTTTTATTGGTTGTTCGGAAAGACACAGGAAATACATACCAATCTCCAACAGGTACCGGAAAATAACCCACGGGTTTGCCCTGGGTTGAAGACGGTCCTACCAACTCAATATTCATATAGGGGCGGAGGTTGTTAATTAATAATTCACTGGCCGACGCAGTATTTTTACTAACAATAAACTTCACTCTTTTTAAATTAAGA
>JAYUTQ010000671.1:0-2432 GCA_043755055.1 Chitinophagaceae bacterium
ATTCAGTCAGCCAAATTAGTGGTATCCTTTTTGAGGCCAAAATATTTCTGAACAAGTAGATGTAAACCATAGTGCTATAAGCCGTAGCTGCCATAAAAATGTAACCTTAGCTTCTAACTTATCCGGGAATGCAAGAATGCCGCCCCCTTATCTTTAAATGCTAATGCAACATCTATTAAACCACATAGCCAATTTCCATCCGTTAAGTACGGCAGCACAAGAGGCGCTGCAACATTGTTTTAAAAAAATACTCTTGTCTAAAAATAATTATTTGTTACGGGAGGGGCAGGTAAGCAGGAATTTATATTTTTTAGAGAAAGGTGCACTAAGGGGCTTTTATAATCTCGATGGAAAAGAGGTGACCCATTGGTTTGGTTTTGAGAATGATTTTGTAACTTCCTTCCACAGCTTTATTACACAGCAGCCGGCAGTAGAAAATATACAATTACTGGAGGGTGGCATTTTATGGGCCATTAGTAAAGAGCAGCTAACCGGACTGTTCAACACTCACCACGAAATAGAAAGGCTGGTACGTATTGCATACGAAAAATATTATATTCGGCTGGAGGAGCGGTATGTATATGCCCATTTTAAAACAGCCAGAGAACGGTACGAAAACCTTTTGGAACAAGCGCCGCATATACTTGAAAGAGCAGCCCTCGGGCATATTGCATCTTACCTCGGCATCAGCCAGGAAACCCTGAGCAGGATTCGCAGCCAGCTTTAACATTTACAAGTGTAGTTTTTGATAAAGGTCAAAAAAGAGAGCAATAGCTACAGATAGTTTTGTTTCCTAAATAAAAATTATGGAACAAAAACAAATGCAGGCACCATCTGCCGCTTTTATTGCCGCATCATGGTCGGCACTTTTTATTGGCTTTGTAGCTTTTCTTATTGGCCTTTGGAATGCCAATATGCAACTAAATGAAAAAGGCTACTATTTTACCGTACTTATGTTTGGCCTGTTTGCAGCCATCTCTGTTCAGAAAGCTGTAAGAGACCAGATAGAAGGCATACCTGTAACCAATATTTATTACGGCCTCGCATGGTTTAGCACCATCTTATCTATTGTATTACTTACCGTAGGGTTATGGAATGCGGAGCTTGAAAAAAGTGAAAAAGGTTTTTATGCCATGGCATTTACATTATGCCTATTTGGTGCTATTGCTGTACAAAAAAACACCCGTGATACTAAGGCTGCCAAAACTAATGATATCATTTAGTCAAAGTTCAAGCCACAAGGTCCAAGGTTCAAGGTACAGGACTCAAGGATCAAGTGTCAAGCCACAAGGATCAAGAATTTAAGATGCAAGACTCACATCATAATAATTGGTACAGCCCTTAACTACCAAGCTTTGCGACTTGAACCTTGTGGCTAGATCCTTGGACCTTACGACTTGAACTTTGTATCTTGAACCTTGATACTTCATTTCACCAACGGCGTTTCTATAAAATGCGTACCCGGCTTAATCGTTTTCTTTTCAATAAGATCGAACAATAAATTGGCAGCGGCTGCACCCAAGTGATAGCCGGAAGTATGTATAAAAGGAAGATTAAACGGAAGGAATTGTGGGAAAAAGCCATCACTAAGCGTTATCACTTTTAAATCTTCGGGTACATTTATTTTTAGTTCTTTTACCACCAATGCCACACCAGCCAATAATTCATCGCTCATTATAAAAATGGCATCGGGTTTGTTTTTACTTATATACACAGCTTTAAAAATTGCGGCGGCCTCATCCTGGCTATTTGCATAGCCGATCATATTGTCCGAAGGTTTTATTTTATTTTCGTTCAGGGCTTTTTCAAAACCACTTAATCTGTCTTTGGTTATAGAAAGGCGTTTGTCTCCAAAAATGCCAAAGATTTTTTTTGCCCGTTTGGGCTTCGATAATAAATATTGAACGCCGTCGTATGCTGCCTTTTCACCAAAAATTACCACATTAAAAGTGTCTTTGGTTTCTGCTGATTTATCAAAATATACAATGGGAACACCATTATCCACCAGCCGGTTAAAATGTTTTAAGTCTGTCGTTTCTTTTGTAAGCGATACCAGCAGGCCGTCTACGCCTACATTTACACAAATTTTTGCATTTTCTCTTTCCCTTTCCACATCATCGTTAGAGTGTAGCACCATCAGGTGGTAATCTTTTTGATGCACGATATTTTCAATCGATTTTATTAAAGAAGGAAAAAAATACATTGAAATTTCCGGTATTATCAAGCCAATAGTAAAACTTTTGCCATGCCGTAAACTTACAGCGTACTGGTTCGGTGTGTATCCAAGTTCCTCTGCCACTACCTTAATCTTCTCTTTCAGTTTGGCCCCAATATCCGGGTGGTTTTTTAAGGCCCTCGATACGGTAGAAGGGTTAATATTTAATACGTGGGCAATATCTTTAATGGTAGTTCTTGACACGGTTTTAATTAGA
>JAYUTQ010000672.1:0-2430 GCA_043755055.1 Chitinophagaceae bacterium
AGAAAATCTTTTTAAAGGTTTTGTAGAAATATTTCCGAATAGTAGCAGGGCAGAAGAATGTGACTACATGAGGGCATATACGTATTACAAGCAATCTCCAAAAGTGGATTTGGATCAAACAAACACAGCGAGGGCCGTAGCTTTAATGCAGGCTTTCATTAATACGCATCCCAATTCAACGCGGTTAAAAGAGGCTTCGGACATAATAGATGCATGTCGTGTAAAGATGGAATTGAAAGATTTTAAATCTGCTGAGCTTTACTATTCATTATCTAACTACAAATCTGCTGCAACAGCTTTCACCACATTATCCGAAAACTATCCTGACTCTGAGAATGGCGATGCGTATAAATTAATGGTGGTAAAATCCTGGTACCAATATGCTTTAAACAGTATACCAGAAAAACAAAAAGAGCGATTCGAAAGGGTTTTAAACGAATGTGCAGATTTTATAGACAGATACCCCGAAAGTAAGCAGACTGACGAAGTAGACCGATATAAAAAACAAACCAATAATAATTTAAAAAGTATTTCAAAATGAGTAAGTTTAAAAGAAATAACACCTCTGGCAGCAATTTGGCCGAAACCAGAAATGTGCTGGATATTAAAAATAAAACCGGTAATCTGTACGAGTCAATCGCAATCATAGCTAAAAGAGCCAACCAGATTAATATATCCTTAAAAGAGGAATTACATAACAAACTCGAAGAATTTGCAAGCCACACTGATAGTTTGGAAGAAGTGCATGAAAACAAAGAGCAGATTGAGATAAGCCGTGCGTACGAAAAAATGCCGAATCCGGCTTTACTTGCTACTGCCGAGTTTATGGAAAATAAGATTTACCACCGCAGAAACGATACAGATCTTTTTAGTTAAGGATCAAGTTCAATATTTTAACGTTAAACGACAGCCAACCGCTGTCGTTTTTTGTTTACTTTACAAACAAATAGATTTACAGGCAAAATGCAGGGTAAAAAAATATTATTGGCAATAACAGGTAGTATAGCAGCATATAAAAGTATTCTGCTTGTTAGGTTGCTTGTAAAACAAGGTGCAGAAGTGAAAGTGATTTTAACCGAGGCTGCAAAGCATTTTGTTTCTCCTTTGGTATTAAGCACACTAAGTAAAAATGCTGTATTACACGATTTAAGCGATGGTGATACCTGGGCCAACCATGTAATGCTGGGGCGGTGGGCCGATGTTATGATTATAGCTCCGCTAAGCTGTAATACATTATCCAAAATGGCTACAGGAATCTGTGATAATTTGGTAATGGCTGTTTATTTGTCTGCCACTTGCCCGGTTGTGGTGGCACCGGCCATGGATGAGGATATGTGGAATCATCCGGCTAACCAAAAAAATGTAGAATTAATAAAATCGTATGGCAATCTGGTTATAAATGTTGGTACGGGTGAACTGGCAAGCGGATTAACCGGTCCGGGAAGAATGGCTGAGCCGGAGGAGATTTTACAATATTTGGAAAGGTATTTTTTTGCAGAAAAACCTTTGGCAGGAAAAAAAGCAATGGTTACGGCTGGCCCCACATACGAGCCGATAGATCCTGTTCGTTTTATTGGGAATCATTCGACCGGTAAAATGGGCATTGCAATTGCTAATAGTCTGTATTACCATGGGGCAGAAGTAACGTTGATACTTGGCCCCACGAATTTAAAAGCAGATGCTGGGGTGAAAACTAAAAATGTGCGAACTGCAGCTGAAATGTATGATGCTGCTATGTTTCATTTTGAGCTAATGGACATCGCTGTTATGGCTGCTGCGGTAGCTGATTATAGGCCATTATCAGCAGCTGAAACTAAGATTAAAAAAATTGGTGATGCCATGAATCTGGAATTGGTTAAAAATCCAGACATATTAAAAAATTGCGGAGGTATTAAAAAAGAACATCAATTGCTGGCTGGCTTTGCATTAGAAACAGATAACGAAGACTTTTATGCAAAGGAAAAATTGGTAAATAAAAATGCTGATTTAATTATTTTAAACTCCATGAAAGATGAAGGCGGAACTTTTAAAAGTAACAATAACAAGATCTCTATTTTTGATAAGAATGGCAATGTAGAGCGTTACTGTATGTTGCCTAAAGATGAAGTGGCTGAAAATATTGTGCAGTACATTATTAAGAAAGTAAACCATGCTGCGACTGAATAAAACAAAGTATTATAAGATTTAATGTAGAAGTAAATTCTTTAGAAAAAATTATTATTATGTTAATGAGATTGAATAAAAATATTGGCCTTTTGCTTACAAGCATATTTTTTTGTGGCATTATACAAGCACAGGAGATGAACGCCAAAGTAACTGTGCTATCACAAAAAATAAGTACACAGATTGATAAAAAAATCTTCAATACATTACAAACGCAGCTGACTAATTTATTGAACAATAGAAAGTGGACCAGCGATAATTTTAAAT
>JAYUTQ010000673.1:0-2428 GCA_043755055.1 Chitinophagaceae bacterium
GGCAACGATGATGTGTATATAGGCACAGAACTTGGCGTATATGTAAAACTAGGTGCCTGGAATTATTGGGCACCCTTTATGAATGGCCTGCCCAACACCAGAGTAACAGATCTGGAAATAGATGGCGGCTTGCTTACTTGTGCTACATACGGACGGGGCAGATGGTACACTAGCCTGTATGGAGCCTGTATTCCAGACCTTGGCCTTACCGTAGGCAACGATCCAAGTAACGCTAACAGCACTGGCTATCAGTTTTACACTGCCAGCGATAGCATTAGTAGTTCCCGAATAATACAAGGCGGTGCAGGTACCAATGTTACATACCGTGCAGGCAATTCAGTTACGTTAAAAGAAGGTTTCCATGCAAAAGTTAATAATGAGTTTTTAGGTGCTTTAGGTCCATGCCTACCAGGTGCCCCACCTGCACCGGGGCGTGTGGGTAGCGTTACTGTCTCAAGAACAGAACCTTCACAATTTAAAGTTGCCTCGCCAAAATATGATTACATGAAGCCCCCAATGTAAATCGGATTCATCAATATAAAAAAGACGGTCTTTAAGACCGTCTTTTTTATTACAATTTTTTACACATAATGTTATTTTTGGGCAATTATTTTTTATAATTTAAATTAGATTTGACATCTACGTAATACTAAATTTTAAGCTGTATTCTATACTACAACTCACTTCTCTATAGCACTACGCAGTACCACTCTATGATATGAATTGAATGCTAACCAGCTATTACACATGTCAATAATTCTACTCATCTTACAGCACCAATACAAAACCACACCAATAAATTGCTATGCCAGCCTTGGTTTATTCTAATGGTTTTAATTGAGACTTCGGATAGCTCCACAGCAGCTTTTACATTATGTATGTATTTATTTTATAAACCAATAAAATCCATTTTATGCCCACACCAACCATCACCTTACCAGTGAATTTTGAAAGCCCGATGGCTGACCCGATTAAGTTATACGCCTATGCATTTAGCCGTGGCGGAAAACTGCTTGCCCGCCAGGAAGTGAGTGGCAACAAAGCCACATTTAACGATTTTGGATTGCCCGGATCTGAAGTTCGTTTTTTTATTGTACCCGGCGGAGACACCCGTATAGAAAAGGCCAGAACGATTGACGATGTATTAAAGTTTCAGCCATTTGAACCCCAAGTAACCTGGGACAAAAACAAGCTGATTACGGCAGCCATCCCTGTTAAGTTTCCAATGTTATGGAAATGGGTCATCTGCAATGTAAAAGGAACAGTCATTAAAAATTTCAACATCCACCATGTTAGCGGCGATAAGCCCATTTGCAGGGCAAGGGTTCATATTTGCGATGTTGACCGCATTCTTTTCTGGCTGAATAAAATACCCGACCATATTATACAGCGGATACCGGATATTATTTTAAAACCCGAAATACCCATCCGCATACCCAAGCCATTTCCAGATCCTTCTCCATTGTTAACTGTAAGCCCAAGACTGGCAACACTTACCAATACCAACCTGTTTAACACTTTTAGCAATCTGCATGTAAGTGCATCCGCACTAAAAGCTCAGGTGCCGGTAAGTGATGGTATTAAACGCACATTACTTTCTGGCAATGCAAATCTCATCCGCTCATCAGTAGCACAAAATCTTTCCATTTTTCACCCGTATTTCTGCTACCATCCGTGGATATGGCCCTGGCTGTATCGCCTCGACGAGTTAAAAACTGAGTACACCGATATGAATGGCCGGTTTAGTACCAATATTACCTACATAGCAGGCGGCGATGTACCCGATTTATACTTTTGGGTAGAAACCCTTGTGAATGGCGTATGGACCACCGTTTACAAACCCAATATTCCATGCAATACCTGGTGGGATTATAAATGCGGCACAGAGGTAACCATACGGCTTACTGACGAAAGAGTGCGGTGGGAGTGTCAGGATGTATTACCCGGAGAATTGGTTTGGATCAAAACAATTGGCGATGGAGCCAGCGTAAGCCGTATTAAACAAACAAGCCATATGCAAGCCATTCCTAACAATACCGCACCTTTCCCGGTACCGGCTATGGATAGGTTTGGTATGAGTGATGCCAATGTATCCAACGCCCCAACGGCAGCAAACGATTTTAAACGTCCGTTTGGTGGCGGGCTAACATTCAGGGTTCAGTTTAGCAGCGGCTTAAGGGCCACAGGTGCCATTTATTACAAATGGAAATGGTGTAAAACCCATATGCCCGACCTTACTGCCATCAACCCAACCCCGGCCGATACCGATTTTGTAGATTTCAGCGGCGGCGTATCCAAACAGTACAGCTATGAATACCTGGATATTTTTGGCTTCAAACATATTGCTTATGATAATGTAAGCCTTGGGGCTTTAAAAGTTGGTACCACTGAGAACTGCTACATAGTTCCACCGGTAAACCCTTCGTTG
>JAYUTQ010000674.1:0-5349 GCA_043755055.1 Chitinophagaceae bacterium
AAAAGTCAAATGCGATCCCCCAATGCAAGGCTGTATAGTTCACAACTATTACAATGGGTTGATTATGAGTATATTCAGGCAATGAAAAAATTAATCCCAGATTATGAAAGCTTTTTTGACGATTCCGAATTTAAACCTTTGATGTTTGCCTCAGAATTTAAATGGCATTTTGCTAAACCTGAGCCATACAAACATTATTTTTATGTATTTTATAAACAGGTAAAGAATTTACCTGTTTCACAAGACAAAAGAATTGACGAATTAAAAGAGTCAATAAAAAATGCGATTATCCAATTCAAAAAAATTGAAAACGCTGTGCTTTTAGATGATGATAGCGATGGGTCTCATCTGCCAACATGGTTTAATGTAATTAATGCATTCCAAAAAGAATTAGCTACTTAATATGTTTATAACAGAAAAAGAAATGTCATTTATGTTTGAAAAATTTCTGAAATCTAATTTCGGAAATTCTTATCTAAAAGAATGTTCTGGTTTATTTGGGGTACCTGATTTTGTTTTTTATGACAAGCAAAAGGACGATATAGCTATTATTTCTTTCGAGCTTAAATTAAAAAATTGGAAGAGAGCAGCTATACAGGCATTTCGTTATAAAAGTTTTTCAAACATTTCTTATGTCGTACTTGCAAGTAAAAATGCAAAAGCTGCAATCAACAATCTTGAATTGTTTGAAAAATATAATATTGGCTTAGCAAAATTTGATAATAATAATCAGTTTGAAATATTGCATAAACCAATATCATCTACACCATATTCGATTAAATTAAATCAGAAGATTTTAGATTTAATAGTTACGAAAAGAAAAAAAGCAAAAAACGTTGATTTCTTACATATTTGCCCACATAAAAAAACCTTATGAAGAATACACCTTTTACCAATAAACATATTGCCCTTGGGGCAAAAATGGCTGAGTTTGCCGGCTATAATATGCCCATTAGCTACACCGGCATTAACGATGAACATGCAGCAGTACGCACCAATGCAGGTGTGTTTGATGTAAGCCATATGGGCGAATTTATTTTAAAAGGTCCTGATGCCCTTGATTTGATACAACGGGTTACTACAAACGACGCCAGTAAGCTTACCGATGGCAAAGCCCAATACAGCTGCCTGCCCAATAACGACGGCGGTATTGTAGATGATTTAATTGTGTACTGCATGGAAGAAAACAAAGCCTACATGCTTGTGGTAAACGCCAGCAACATAGAAAAAGACTGGAACTGGATCAGCAGCTTCAACACTAAAAATGTGGAGATGCACAACATTAGCGATAAAACCTGCCTGCTGGCTATACAAGGCCCCAATGCCTGTAAAATATTACAGCCGCTTTGTAATGTGGACATCATGAATTTAAAATATTACACATTTGTACGGGGCACAGTTGCAGGTGTAGATAATGTAATCATCAGTGCCACGGGTTACACCGGCAGTGGTGGTGTAGAAATTTATTTCAGAGATGAAAACGACAATGCATCAAAAGTGTGGGATGCTATTTTCGCCGCAGGCGACTTAAAACCTATAGGCCTTGGCGCAAGGGATACACTGCGGCTGGAAATGGGCTACTGCCTTTACGGAAACGATATAGACGATACCACAAGTCCATTGGAAGGCGGGCTGGGCTGGATTACAAAATTTACTAAGGACTTTACCAACCGTGCTTTTTTAGAACAACAAAAAGCCGAAGGCGTAAAGCAAAAACTGGTAGGTTTTGAAATGATAGACAAAGGCATTCCACGCCACCATTACGAAATAAAAGATGCCGATAGCAACAAGATTGGCCATGTAACAAGTGGCACACAGGCGCCCAGCCTTAACAAGGCTGTGGGCATGGGTTATGTAGCCACTGCCTTTGCCGCAATTGATTCTGATATTTATATTGACATCCGTGGGAAGTTGATTAAAGCGAAGGTGCGGAAGATGCCGTTTTAATGCCTCCCCATCCCGATGCATCGCATTGGCGTCAAGCTAACTATGAAAATGGAGAGTGTGTCGGCGGGGTTTTCACACTAAACGACCCTAGATTATCTGCGTGTAACTGTGAAACCCCTACGTGGTCGGTATCTTTAATTGTCAGCCTGCCCCAATAAGATTTAGTGTAGGCTTAGCAATTAACATATGGGGCAGTCAAAATTTACGGTGTTCGTTACACGTCGGAGTTTCACTGTAAGTTGTGGAAACTTTAAAGTGGCCGCTTGTGAAAACCCCGCCGGCACAGTTCTGATTTTTTAGGGAATAAATTGGCTACAATCCTTTACTGTAATGCGTATTAGCTAATTTGGTAAAAATTAACTTGACGCTAATGCGATGCATCGGGACCGATGGAGGGGCTTAAGAACCGTGATACTAATTAAAAGTAACAATCAAATTCTTTACAATAGTATAAAGGCCGTTGAAAAATAGCACGGTCTTAGAACCCTCCTTCGGAGGGCAGGGAGGCTAGCTTATGGTTATACATCTCACCACTGTTATTCATGCTTCGAGGGAAGTTGTTTTTAACCTTAGCCGGAGTATAGACCTGCATAAAATATCTACATCACATACCAGCGAAGAGGCCATTGCCGGAACCACCACCGGATTAATAGCACTGAATGAAACCGTTACGTGGAAGGCAAAGCATTTGTTTAAAAACAGAACCATGACGGTGAAGATTACACAGATGGAACCGTACCAATATTTTGAAGATGCCATGCAGCAAGGGGATTTTAAATCGTTTCGCCACGAACACCATTTTAAGCCAATGGAAAACGGAACCATTATGATAGACCTGCTGGAATTTGAAAGTCCTTTTGGCTTTTTAGGTATATGTATCGACAGGTTTTTTATGGCAAAATACCTGGAAAAGCTTTTGAAAATCCGCAACCAAACCATTAAGCAATTTGCAGAAAACGGCGAGTGGAAAAAACTGTCGGGCATGGTGGCTGTAACTGCACAATAGGCTGCAATCTAACATCGGATACTAATCAACCAATCAACTAATGAACCAATCAACTAATCAGAAACCGAACCTTGTAACCTGCCTTTCTCCATCGCTGCTGCATTTATACGATGTAAGCGATGCCGTAGTTGTAGTTATAGATGTGTTCCGTGCTACAAGCACTATTGCAGCTGCATTACACAACGGTGCGGCCAGAATTATTCCGGTAGATAGCGTTCCGCTTTGTATAGAAATTGGCGCCGCCACAGGTGGCATTACCGCCGGCGAAAGAGACGGCAAAGTGGTAGAAGGATTGATGCACGGCAATTCGCCGCTGGAATATCCACGCAGTTTTATAGAAGGTAAAACACTGGTGCTCACCACTACCAACGGTACCAAACTATTACATATGGCTTTGGCCAATGGAGCCGATACCATCATTACCGGATCGTTCCCCAACATTACTGCGGTGTGCGATTTTTTAATAGCACAAAATAAAAATGTGCTCCTTGGCTGTGCCGCCTGGAAAGATCGGGTAAACATGGAGGATACTTTATTTGCCGGTGCTGTAGCAAGCCGTATTAAGGATCATTTTACCATACACTGCGATAGCACACTTGCCGCAGCAACGCTGTACCAAACCATAAAAACCGACATGTGGTCTTTTGTGCAACAAACAACCCACTACCATCGCCTTGCCAAATACGGATTGGAAAACGATATGAAATTCTGCATTACCGATGATGGCGCCAATGTATTGCCGTTGTATAAGGATGGGGAATTGGTGGCCGGGTAAAAACTAAAATGAAAATGGATTAGGAATAAATATCCAGTAGATCCTATTTTTTAGTTTCAATATTGATTTTATGACACCTAATGATTTTATAAATAGTTGGACTAATATTAACCAACCTCTCTCCTTATTTACCCCGTCAAGTCTAAACCGTTTTAAGTTGTTGCAATCAACTATTGACTTTCTAACCATTGCAGGACTACCATTTTATTGTGAACCTAATTTGTCATTTGCAAACGATACGGATGATAACGTTTTAGGGATAAATAAACTGACAGAGCAATTCAGTTTTGAGGAAGAAATGGAATATGACAAATACATTGTTTTTGGTTCTTGCCGTGATGGAGATCCTATTGCTTTTAATACCAATGACAACGATAAAATTATGGAGCTGGACCACGGTGATTTATTCTCTTCGAAATATTTCAATAGTTCAATACATACACTAGCTGACTTTTTAATTTTATTTCAAGACTTTGAAAAAGAGGTTTTATTCGGAAAGGATAATTCTAATACTCTTCAAATTTTTAATTTTAGGAACGCCCAGTTTGATAATTTAAAGCAGAAAATGCTAGCACTTGATAAAGATGCCATAAATGAAGAAGGTTTTTGGAAAGATGAATTGGAAATAATGCTTTCACTACGATATCAATATTTTGGGAAGGATTTTTAAGTTCAAAAGATGTAAGATTGGGTGAGCAGTGAAACATCTACATTCGTACAAACCCCCATCCATTGCCAATTGAAAAAATAGATATCAACCGCTTTATTGAGCTGTGTAAAACCTACCCCGTTTTGGATGTGCGCAGTCCAGGCGAATACGCCCATGCACATATACCCGGCGCTATTTCTTTACCCCTTTTTACCGATGAAGAAAGAAAAATAGTGGGCACTGCTTACAAACAGCAGAGTAAAGAACAAGCCATAAAAATCGGCCTCAAATATTTCGGGCCAAAAATGGTAGCGATGGTGGAAGAAGTAGAAGCATTGGTAAACAATGGCAAACCTAAAAATGACTTTCTGACTAATGACCAAATAACAATCATTGTTCACTGTTGGCGGGGCGGTATGCGAAGTGCAGGCGTGGCCTGGGTTTTAAGCTTGTATGGTTTTAAAGTGTACACCATTGTGGGCGGCTACAAAGCCTACCGTGGCTGGGTGCGGTTGCAGTTTGAAAACAGTTACAACATTAATATTCTGGGAGGCTATACCGGCAGTGCCAAAACAAAACTGCTGTATTTGCTTGCAAAAAAGCAGCAACAAATAATAGACCTTGAAGGCCTTGCAAGCCATAAGGGAAGCGCCTTTGGCAAAATAGGAATGCCCCAACAGCCAAGCCAGGAAATGTTTGAAAATGTGCTGGCCGAAGCACTTTTTTTAGCTACTGCAAAACTGCCAACTGCCAACGGCACGACTGCTAACTGTACAATTTGGCTGGAAGATGAAAGCCAACGAATAGGTGATGTAATGCTACCAGATGCTATATGGAAACAAATGCGTAGCAGCCCTGTGATTTTTTTAGATATTCCATTTGAGGAGCGGCTGAACTATCTGGTTAAAGATTATGGAAAAGGCCAAACTGAAGAATTTGTAAATGCCATCATCCGTATTAAAAAAAGATTGG
>JAYUTQ010000675.1:0-2424 GCA_043755055.1 Chitinophagaceae bacterium
AACGGGTTGTTATGTAAAGTCTTTTTTGGCACAGCTTAGTAATGCTTCGGTGCTTTTAGATCTGGAGCTTGGCACTGCTTTTCGCATCCGAAAACTGGAATTTCAAAAACTTGTTGGTGTTGCTTATTCAACGCTACAAACCGTAATACCACTTACAAACTTACAATTTGCCTATACAGATTTGGCTCCTTTTAAAGGCGTAAATACCTATCGTGTTAAAATAGAATTGGATAACGGACAAGTTATTTACAGCCAGCAGGAAATGGTAAATTATTTTCCAGCTGAGCCTTATGTTGTTTTTCCCAATCCGGTTACGCAAAGCGAAATGTTGAAAATAATTACAAAAGAACCAGCCGTAAGAACGATACAGATATTCAATAATCTTGGTATAAAACTTTTGGAGAAAAAAAGTAATGATGTGCTCATTTCCTTTGCTGCAAACAGTTTGGCCAAAGGGCTTTATTTCATCCGCATTCTGCAGAATAACACCGTAGAAAAAATACTAAAGTTTACTGTGTATTAAGCATGGATTAACTTAGGTATTTACCAACAATAGGCACCCTCCTCCCAACTCCAAACGCTTTAGGCGACACTCGGATGATGGGGCAAAACTGATTTCTTTTATACTCGTTTACATTTACCATTTTTATAATACGGTCTACCAGCGCTGGCTCAAATCCCAGGGCTTTTATTTCTTTAGGGCCCTGGCGTCTTTCGATATATTGGTACAAAATCGGGTCCAGAATATCGTATTCCGGCAGGCTGTCACTGTCTTTTTGGCCCGGCCTTAACTCTGCACTTGGTGGCTTGGTAATAATATTTTGTGGGATGATTTCTACATTCCGGTTAATGTATTGAGCCAACTCGTACACCTGCAGTTTGTAACAGTCGCCCAGTACGCCGAGGCCGCCGGCCATATCGCCGTAGAGTGTGCCATAGCCGGTGGCCAGTTCGCTTTTGTTGCTGGTATTTAGCAAAATATAATTGAATTTATTGGCCAATGCCATTACCAGGTTTCCACGGGTACGGCTTTGCAGGTTTTCTTCTGCCACATTAAAAGGCAGGTCGTTAAAAAGCGGTTTTAGCGTAGCCAGAAACTGGTTGAAAATATCGGCAATAGGAATGGTGTCGTAGGGATTGCCGAGGTTTTGGCTCAGCAGTTCGGCATCGCTAACCGAGTGGCCGGTACTGTACTGCGAAGGCATTAAAATGGCCCGTACATTTTCGGCACCCAAAGCTGTACAAGCCAGTGCCAAGGTAACAGCACTGTCTATACCACCGCTGCTGGCCACAATGGCTTTTTTAAAATTCATTTTGCCAAAATAATCTCTAATGCCCATTACAATAGCGTCGTGTACCTGTACAATATTCATTTTTGGTTCCAGCCCCATTGGTACCAATTCTTTATTAGGGATGCGGCTTGCAGGTTCTACAATGTCCCCATTAATTGAGCCATCATCGTTCAAATCAAAAACCTGTAAGGCTTCCTCAAATAATGGCAACTGCCCACAAAGATTGGCGTCTTTATCAAACACCAGCGAAGCCCCGTCGAACACAATTTCTGTTTGGCTGCCCACACCGTTGCAGTAAAACATGGGCAGTTTGTACTTGGTTACATTGGCTTTAATGGTGGCTTTGCGGTCTTCATCATGCGTATAATCGAAAGGTGAAGCACTCAGGTTCAGCATCATGTCGGGCTGCTGTTCCATTAGTTTATCCATAGGGCAAATGCGGTATAATGGATTGTCGCCTAGGTTCCAGATGTCTTCGCAAATGGTTATGGCCAGTTTTCTACCTTTAAATTCAATCACGTTCCATTCGTAGGCAGGTTCAAAATAGCGGTATTCATCAAACACATCGTAAGTGGGCAGCAGGGTTTTGTGTACCACGGCTTGTATTTTTTTATCGTACAAAAAATAGGCGGCGTTAAACAGGTCTTTGCCTTCTTTGATGGGGTTTCTTTCGGGCCCGCCTACCAGTACAGCAATGGTATCGGCATGTGCTGCAATGGCTGCTACGGCGGCTTCGCATTTCTCTATAAAATCGTTGAACTCTAAAAAATCCCGGGGCGGATAGCCGCAGATGCTCAGTTCGCTAAACAGAATCAGGTCGGCGCCTTGGGTTTTTGCGGTTTCTACAGCAGCTATTATTTTTTGGGTATTGCTTTCAAAATTTCCTACGTGGTAGTTTTGTTGGGCTAAGGCTATTTTCATGGTGTTTTATTGATTTCTTCCGTCTGCAATTTCTCGTTTAATTTTTATTGTTAAAGATATAAGTTAACGCAAAAAAACTTCAAAGGAGAAACAGTGAAATTGTTGCCGGTAATAAACGCCGGTTTACTAACCCATGGCTTTAGCCTTGGGAAGGTGGTGGTAAACAAAAAAATATTTTAGATACATCCGGAGATTCCCAAGGCTGAAGCCT
>JAYUTQ010000676.1:0-12849 GCA_043755055.1 Chitinophagaceae bacterium
AGCCACCAAACAAAATTTTACTTAATACAAGTATGCCCATGGCCTGCCAGAAGCTTACAACACCTACGCCGGTTACAGCTACGAGTACGCCATTCCAGAGCAGCATTACAATCCATGTAAATAAAGCAATGGCTATTGGAGCCAGTAATAAAAAGCCTAAGATTTTTTTAACCCAAAATGATTTTTTCATTCTTTTAATTTTTGGCCTCACCCCCCGTCTCTCCTCACGGAGAGGAGCCAGAGCTGGCAATTTTGTTTTTTTAATAATTCAATAATTCTTCTTTCAGAACCCCCAGCCGTTCTCTTAAATGCAGCACTGCATAACGTTTGCGGCTAATAAGGGTGTTAATGGTTTCACCGGTTTGTTCGGCTATTTGTTTAAAAGGAACGTCTTCCAGTTCGTGTAAAATAAATACCTGCCGCTGTGCTTCGGGTAGCTCTTCCAATACATTGTTCAGCGTTTCCCAAAACATGCTACGGAGGTGTTCGGTCTCGGGGTTGTTCGATGGATCAAAAAACAATTCGGCCCAGTCCAGAAAAGTTTCATCGCCGCTGCTATACACATCCTCCAGCAAATCGGGTTTGCGTTTTCTTTGGGCATCGGTTATTTTATTTCGGGTAACACTAAAGAGCCAGCCGCTTAATTGTTCTATGGGTTCGTGGTTGCCGGCAAGCTGGTAAAAAACATCCTGCAGTATGTCTTCCGCATCGGCTTCATTGCTTACACGTTTGCGGATGAAGCCCATCAGCCTTTTGGTGTAATCATTTATTACCTGTGTGATATTGAGTTTGGGTTGCCCGGCCATGCTGGTATGTATCGTCAGTGCTTCATCCATTATTAATGAAGACGGATGAGGATGAAAGATATTTTAAACCCGGAGAAAATAATTGCGTTGCTAATTAACCTATGCTTGGAATAAGCAAAAAAGGTATTCGAAACAGAATGCCGCCCCGATGGGGCTTTGGTGGGACATCATTTACTTTTCTACCAAAATGTCACTCCACTACAGCTTTGAAAAAGCATCGGAAATGCGACATTTTGGTAAAAAGTATTCAACAATAATTCATAAGCCCCATCGGGGCGGCCATTTTTAAGTATGTGTTATGCCGGTTCAGATTATTGAACTAAAACTAAAGTTAGAATCATTTATAAACTTGCCACATACTCCATTACTTCCGGCAGCGATGTTTTAAAATTAATGTTTGCAGGTACTTTCTTTTTATACTGTTGCGTCATTAGGCCCGAAACAATAATGGGCATGGGCGAAAAGAGACTGAGTTTTGTAAGAAATTTTTCGAAGTTAAAATTTTGTGCCACAGATGTAAGATGGGTGTACACATAATCGGGTTTTTTTGCTTTAATAACAAAGTCTAAGTCTTTTATGGGCACATTGGCACCCAGATACCACACTTTCACTCCTTTACTTTTTAGCAGGTAATAGATAAATAGCAAGCCCATTTCGTGGTGTTCGCCTTCGGGCAAAAACAATAAAAGTGTTTTATCAATGGTAACAATACTCTTTGCACTTTCTATCCCTACGATTAGTTTTTGCCTGATTACATTGGTAACAAGATGTTCCTGAGCGGGGTTAATATGATTGGTTACCCAGAGGATACCAATTTTTTCAAGAAAAGGAAAAATGATTTGGGTAATGGTTTTTTCGATTCCTCTTGCTGCAATGTACTCGTCTAATGTGGCCTCAAGCTGATCGATATCCAGATCTATCATGCAGCTTACCATTTCGTTTACAATCCGTTCATGCTGAGCCTGTATTTGATGGAGTCCCATTATTTTCTCCAACAAATCCCCATTTTTCATCTTATCTATATGCGATATTTTAAAGCCATATTTATTGAGCAAAGCCACGTTGAGAATTATTTTCAGCTCTTCGTTGCTGTAGTAGCGAATGTTGGTTTCGGTACGTTGCGGCTTTAAAAATGCATAGCGCTGCTCCCATATACGAATCGTGTGGGCCTTTATTCCAGAAAGGTTTTCGAGGTCTTTAATTGTAAATGCGTTCATAAATATTACAGCTTCACCTGTTGCTTTTTTATTTACATCTCAATATAGAGACTTAAACAAAATAACAATGAGTTGGTAAAATTGTTTTAATATGAATATGGGATGTGGGGTGAGGGGCGCTGTTGCTATGCAGAAAAAGAAAAAAAATGGCACTACGAGGTTATAAATATTAGCAACATACGTTAGCCAACCTTTAGCTCAAATAAACTTACATCGGCATTGTGGTAATGCTGCGGCAGGCCTTTGGTATTTTTTAGGGTAAAAAGACCCAAAAAAGTAAATCCGCATTTTTGATAATACGCTATAAGTTTTTCGTTTTCGCCAACAGTATCCAGCCGAACATATTGAAGCCCGTTTTCTACTGCATATTTTTTGGCCCATGCCACTATTTCCAACACAAAGTTTCCGCCCCTAAGTAAAGGGTTGGTAGCTATACGATGTATATAAACGGCTGTTTCAGCATTTTTCCCTTCCCAAATTAATGGGTCGTTGGTTGTGGTAGCCCAAATGCATGCAATGGCATCATTGGTAAGCATTTTCCATTGCCGGTTCTCGTTTATTTCCTGTTCTATCAGGCAGCTTTCAAAATAGGGCCATACCACCGGAAAGCGTTCTTTCTGGTAAACCCTTGCAAGATCGTATAGCCTTAAAATTTCGTCCAGATCTGATATCAGGGCATTTTTGATTTCCATATTTCATCGTTTATGGTACAATAAAATCCAATCTATTCACAACTAAAAACCATTAATTACGGGTTTTTCTGTGCATATTCCGCATACACCATTTTTATACCTTGTTCAAGCGGTATGGTGTGGTGCCAGCCCAGGCTGTGCAGTTTGGTTACATCCATTAGTTTGCGTGGTGTACCATCGGGCTTGCTGGTATCTTGTATAATATTACCCTCGTAACCGGTGGTTTGTTTTACCATATTTGCCAGTTCTTTTATGGTTTGGTCTATGCCCGTGCCGATGTTTATCAGCCCCGGTTCGTTGTATTGCTGCATTAAGAATAAGCAGGCGTCGGCCAGATCGTCGGCATGTAAAAATTCTCTTTTAGGCATACCAGTTCCCCAGAGGGTAACATCCGGCAGTTGTGCTTTTTTTGCTTCGTGAAACTTACGTATCAGCGCCGGTAATACATGCGAATTATTGAGGTCGTAATGATCGTTTGGTCCATATAAATTCGTGGGCATAACCGATATAAAGTTGCATCCATACTGGCTTCTGTAGGCATCGCACATTTTAATGCCTGCAATTTTTGCAATGGCATACGGCTCGTTGGTTTCTTCTAATAAACCGGTAAGCAGGTATTCCTCTTTAAGCGGCTGTGGTGCCAGTTTTGGGTAAATGCAACTGCTGCCCATAAACATCAGCTTTTGTACATGGTGCACATAACACTGATGGATTACATTGTTTTGCACCTGCAGGTTTTCGTAAATAAAATCGGCCCGGTAGGTATTATTGGCTACAATACCACCCACTTTGGCGGCAGCTAAAAACACATAATCTGGTTTTTCTGCGGCAAAAAAGTCAGCCACCGCCTTCTGATCCCTGAGATCCAGTTCGGCAGAAGTGCGGTAAACAATATTGGTAAACCCCTCAGCCACCAGTTTGCGGTGAATGGCCGAACCTACCATGCCACGGTGCCCTGCTATATAAATTTTATCTGTAAGTTGCATAAACAAAACAAAGTGCTTTTTTAACCCTCTAAAGGTTCGTCAGTTTGTGAAAAGGCGAAAATAAAAGAAGGAATGTAACCTGATTGTTACATTCCTGTTTTCTAATAAAGTAAATCACAGATTATTCAAACTGATTTTTTACTGCAAAGCCGGAATCTTTCAATAGTCTTTCTTTTTGAAAAAGCACCACATCGGCAGCTACCATTTCTTTTACCAGCATTGCAAGATTGTATTTTGGCTTCCAGCCCAATTTTTCGTGGCATTTTGTGGGGTCGCCTATTAGTAACTCCACCTCGGTAGGGCGGTAATAGCGAGGGTCTACACCTACTACTTCTTTACCTATTGGTACAGGGTAAGCAGGGTTGGTGCTTGCTACCACTGTACCAATTTCATTTTCTTTTTCGCCGGTAAAAGCCAGCTCCACACCTATTTCGGCAAATGCCATTTTTACAAATTCTCTGATGGTGGTAGTTACACCGGTGGCGATTACAAAATCTTCCGGTGTTTCCTGTTGCAAAATCATCCACATGGCTTCTACATAATCTTTGGCATGGCCCCAATCCCTTTGCGAATCGAGGTTGCCGAGGTACACTTTGTCCTGCATGCCAAGGGCTATTTTGGCTACGGCCCTTGTTATTTTACGGGTTACAAAAGTTTCGCCACGTAAGGGGCTTTCGTGGTTAAACAAAATGCCATTTACGGCAAACATATGGTAGGCCTCACGGTAATTTACGGTAATCCAGTAGGCATACATTTTGGCCACAGCATACGGGCTGCGGGGGTAAAAGGGCGTTTTTTCGCTTTGCGGAACTTCCTGCACCAAACCATATAATTCGCTTGTACTGGCCTGGTATATTTTGGTTTTTTGGGTAAGGCCCAGTATTCTTACGGCTTCTAAAATGCGTAGAGTGCCTATACCATCGGCATTGGCGGTGTACTCCGGTTCGCTAAAACTAACAGCCACATGGCTCATGGCGCCAAGATTGTAAATTTCGTCGGGCTGCACCTCTTGTATAATGCGGATGAGGTTGGTACTATCTGTAAGGTCGCCGTAGTGCAGGGTAAATTTTACATTGCTTTCATGCGGATCCTGGTACAAATGGTCTATTCGATCGGTATTGAATAAAGAACTGCGGCGTTTAATGCCATGAACATCGTACCCTTTGCTCAATAATAATTCGGAGAGGTAGGCTCCATCCTGACCGGTAACGCCGGTAATGAGTGCTGTTTTTTTCATTTTTTAAATCTGAGGAACTGGCTAATTTTTCTGATTGGTTTAAGTTGTAAAGTAAAGAAATATGGGGTTAGGTTGTTCATTTGCCATGCCAGCCGATCCTCTTTGTTTGCCTTAAACCTGTTTTTTAAAGACGAATTACTTACGCCACCGGCCCTCATTTTTACCAGTATTTGAGGAATATAGGCAGATTTACAGTCATGTTTTACAAAAAAGCGCAGCATCAATTCGTAATCTGCGGCGCTTTTTAAGTTTAAATTAAAATGCCCCGCTTTTTGATACATCTCTTTTCTTACAAAAACTGTGGGATGTGGTGGCATCCAGCCATAGTAAAAACTTTTGGATTGGTATTTACCAGCCTTCCAAATACGGGTTATCACGTTCATGTTTTTTGATTGAACGTAGTTTAGATCTCCATATACAAGTTCTACTTCGTCATTTAAAAAACAGGTTGTCACTTTTTCAATTACATTGGGTGATGCATACACATCGTCGGAATTAAGGATGCCGATAATGTCGCCGGAGGCTAATTGCAGTCCTTTGTTCATAGCATCGTATATGCCCTTGTCGGGTTCCGAAACAAATTTTGCTATTTTATTGCCATAGCTTTTTACAATATCCTGTGTGCCATCTTTAGAGTTGCCATCAATAATAATGTACTCCACATTGGGATGGGTTTGGCTGATTACACTTTCAATGGTGTCTTTAATGGTAGCGGCACTATTGTAAGAAACTGTGATGATAGAGATTTTAATCATAAATGGATGCTTGCAATAAAATGCTGGGCAAAAGTGTGTATTAACTGGTTATAATCCAAAGCCTGTTGAGGCCCGTACTGGTTGTTTATAAAACCTTCCATAATGGCGGCTAATTTTTCAGCATCGTTTTTATGGAATAGTAATGTACTGCCGGGCAACTGTTCTTCATGTACTTCTATATCGGAAGCAATTACCGGTATGTTTAGTTTTTTAGCATCTTCTACAGATGTGTTCCAGCCCTCGTAGCTGCTGGGCTGTATAATGGCCATTGAAAGTTTCATAAGGCTAAGTTGCTCCATGCGGTCTATCATTCCCAAAACCTCAATATTGTTTTCTACCTGCAAGGCTTTTGCATATTCCATTTGCAACTGAAAAAAACCGGGCTTACGCTGGTCTTCTGTTTTGCCGGTACAAATGACCCTTGCATTAATTTTTTTCCGGTTTAAAATAGACAGGGCATCAAAAACTATTTTATGGTTTTTGTGTACGTAAAACTGGTTGCTCAGTAAAAAAAAGGGTATGCTGGTACTGTACTTTACCATGGCTGCGCCTAACTGTTGTGCAGTTGGTTCGGGTGCAAGGCTTACAAACTGCATTACCGAAATTTTTGTTTTTCCACTAAACCTTGGGTAGTATTTTTTAAACTGCCCGTGTGCATTATGGCTGCTTAAAACTACGCTGTCGCAATACCGCATTACTCTTGTAAACTTAAATTCCCTTAATATGCGGCCGGCTCTGGAAAAATTCTCCGGTTTTTCCCGGTGCTGAAAATCGGGGAGCCAGCCGATTAGCTTACCCTTGTAAGAGCCCTTACCGGCAGGTGTATCCATTATGGGAAAAATGGCATCGGTGTTTTCTATACCTGGCAGCTTTTTTAAAAACTGGTTATACCCGGTTACAACCGAAAGCAGGTAGCTTTTAGATTTACCGGCGTAGTAATCGGTTTCAATCATTTGTACAATGCCGGTATAATCTAACTGTTTTAAATAGCCTTTGTTAGCCGGGGTGTAGTAAATAATTACCGCTGGCTGCCCGTTTTGTGGCAGGTAGTTAAAACTGTTTACCAGGCTTACCACATAATTATTGCCTCCAATCCAGCCTGCATCAAATACCAGTAAAATACCGAGGGTTATGTTTGATTTTGGAGCCATTGGGCATATTGTTTTAAACCTTGTGATAGAGACGTTTGGGCTGTAAAGCCAATGGCTTGCAGCCGCTGCATACCGGCACGCCAATGTAGCGGGTCGCCGGGTTTTGTTTGCTGGTTAAATAAAAGTGGTTTATTTATTTCTAAATGCTGCAGTAAAATACCGGCAGCTGTGGCCACGGTATCTTTTTTGCCCGAAGCAAGGTTGTACAATTCAAAACCAGCGGGTTGGTTATGTAGCACCAGGTCAATGGCTTTTAGCACATCGTCTATAAAAATAAAATCCCTTGTTTCGTTACCGGTACCAAATAAATGTATGGCATCGCCTGGAGCAATGGCTTTTTGATAAATATCCCAGAACAATTGTTTTTTAAGCCCATTGCCGTAGGCCGAAAAAATACGGAACACCACTGCATGAATGCCGAAGCAGGCTGCATACTGCTGCACTAATATTTCGGCCTGCCATTTATTAAAACCATAAGGCGATAAAGGCTGTGGGGCTACCAACTCCGTAATGGGCAGCACGGCAGGATTGCCTATAACTGCTGCACTGCTAAGCAGCACAAAAAAGCAGTGGGGCTGGTGCAGCCTGATGGCGTGTAACAGGTTGTTTACGTTTACAACGTTCATCTTAAAATCTTCTGTGGGGTTAGCTAAAGAAAAGCTTACCCCCGGCGAACCGGCTGCATTAATGCACACATCAAAATGCTGTGATTGTAACAGTGCTTCGTAATTGGGGTTACCACGCTCAACTATAAAATAATTTGATGACTCCACACCCGATACGCCGCAGCCAAATACCTGATGGCCTGCACGGGTAAAGTATGCCATAGCAGCAGCACCAATAAAGCCCTGGGAGCCTATTACGAGAATGTTCATGGCTTAATGATTATAGAACTGCGAGTTGGTTTAGTTTGGTATCAAATATGGGCATCCCTTTTAGGATGTTATACCTTTCTTTTCCCCCAACAAAGAGCAATTCTCCTTTGGCATTCCGGGCTTCTCTAAACTTTGCATCTACAAATCCTTCTTTTGCAGTAAGCGGTTTAAACAGGTTACCCAATTTATCTTTTCTAATAAAATAGGCATTGTTACCATTTTGGTTACAGCCAATAAAGTGGTATCCTTTTTCATTTGCCAATGCTACAATAGCCGGTAACGATACACCATAGTACAGGTTGCTATGGTGGGCTTTTGACCGTACAAAAGCCGGGTCGTAAGGTACACTCAGCTCTCTTTCATCTCCAAAGGCACTGTTGTACTCATTAATCAGTATCACGGGATTTACCGAATCTATTACTTTGGTTACCCAGTAGTCGTTACCGTCTATATCCACACTTAGTATTCCAATTTCGCCGGTAATGCCAGCAGAAGTAATGAGGCTGTTTATATTCTCTGTAGTAATAAAAGAAGAAATGGCTTCAATGCTATGGCGCCAAAAAATATCCTGCTTTTTAATTGTATTGATATTATCGTCGGAGCCATCTATAACCAATCCCGACCAATTGTCTTTCATTAATAAAAACCTTGTGTTTGATTCATGATAAGTTTCTACGCCAAACTCTACAAACACTTTATTTTCTATTTCTAATTTAGAAGTAAGGTATTGTATAATGCCATCATCTCCCCACTGAGAGAAAACCTGAAATTCCACATCAGCTAATTTATTAACTGAAGCCCTGTTTTCATTTTGGTGTGCAAGCATACGGCCCAACAGTATTTTTTGTACATCATTTGCACTAAGGAATTTATTCTTCAGCTTTTTTGTGTCAATTAATCTCATGATAATTATTTGTCGGTTTCTAATTGTTTTATGAAAACGGCGGGGTTGCCGGCAACCAAAGTATATGCTTCAACATTTTTTGTAACAACTGAATTGGCGGCAATAATAGCCCCTTTTCCTATTGTAACCCCTTTCATCACTGTGGCATTAAACCCAATCCAAACATCATCTTCTATTAATACTGCTTTTTCATTAAGATTGATATTGGCCGGATGCCCTGTAGTAATGATGGCTTTAAAATGCTGGTGGCGGGCTGCTGCCGAAATAGGATGAGCATTGTTGTCGTGAATATTTACATTGTGTGCAATCAAAACCCTGTCGCCAATTTTTACACTACAGGAAGACCATATTCTGCTATGCTCTCCAAGTATGCAGTAGCTTCCTATCTCAATATCTCCACCATGGGCGTAAATGAGGAGCTCTCCCCGGATATGTGTATGATGGCCAATACGGATGCTAGTTTTTTTACCCTGCATATTAATGACATTTGCGGAAGCGTAAAATCTGCTTTGCTCATTAATAGTAGCATTATTACGGAATTTGAAATTTTTCAGATGCCGAAAAATATTTTTTATGGTCTGTTTCAGCATAAACTACTTTAAGCTTTTGTAATACTTCTTTATATCCAGAAATGGTTTAAAATACCGTTCAATGATTTCATCATAATACACTATCATTTCTTTGTTGGCCACATTTTCTTTAGCCATAAGCTGCGGGGCAATGCCTAAAAAATAGCTGTCGGCGGTAAACCACATCAGCCCGTCTATCCGCTTTTTCCCCACCCGTGTATCCACTATCTTTTTCAGGGTATTGTAAAATGTTTTTTCGGGTATCAGTTCCAATCCGTTTTTAGTATTGCCATCGTGTATGCGGTGCCACACAAATGCTATAACCGGTTTTTTTAGCTGTATCCCAAGCTTTAGTGCCTGCCTTACATTGTACCTTATATAATAGTCGTTATGGGTAAACTGTGTGCCCTCGGGGTAGTGGTTATACATAGATGGAAACAGCACCTGGCACTGTTTCATCAGCGGTAATAACTTTTTATTAATTTTTTGCCAGCTTATGGTGTCTTTAAGCCAGTAATCTGTTACCGGTACAAAGTAAATGCCCCATTTTATATTGGGCCGCAGCTTTTTGCACAGGTCCAATGCTTTTTGATACTGGGCCATAGCCGCAGTAAATTTTGAAGTACCGGCACGTGACAGGGCCAATGTTTCAAAAGCTTTACCCTCCCAATCTATTATTCCATAACCTGTAGCCTTTGGGTTGGGTATTAATTCGGTTATTGCTTTTTGCAGTAAATCTGCATTTAGTATGCCATCGTCTTCGGGGTCGCAGTAGCGGCCATCGAATAATGGCAGGCCGGGCATACCCATACTATCGAGCCAGTTAAAAGTTTTGGGTGCTAAATCTACAATGCAGTGCATTAGTTCTAACGGCTTTACAGGATGTGCATCAGCTATAGTGGCGGCATGGGCCAAAAGCACAGCCCCCATTATTTTGGTAAGTAGTTTACGCATTGGCTAAAAATTGCCTGGCAATAGCCTGCCAGCTAAGCTTTTCATCAATATACAGGATGCCAAGTTTGCCCATTTGTTCCCGTAACGGCTTATCGGATAATAGTTTTTCAAGAGCCTGTTTTAGTTGTTCCGTATTGCCTTCCTGTACACCTATGCCATTGCCATAAGCATACCTTTCGCCCATCATTTCGTTGCAGATAATGGGTTTGCCGCAGGCACTAGCATCTACAGTGCTGCCGGTGGCATGTGCAGGCCAGCAGCAAATATCGCTGGCATTGTAAAACTTTCTTAGTTCGGCCGGCGGCACACTTTTATGGTGAATTGTTTTTACCGCAGTGTTATTTAAAATCGCTTCAAACTGTTCTTTATAATCATCGGCCACCGGGCCTACAAAAAGCAATGTGAGCCCACCCGCTATACTGCCCAACTGTGCAATAGCCGCAGGTATTTGTTCCAGCAGTTTGTCTTTGTATATTTTACCGGTGTAGGTTATCAGCAGGTGGTCGTCCGGTATGTTTAGTGCTTTTCTCAGGGCTTTGCCTTCGGCTTCGTCGGGGTAAAAAATATCAGTATCGGCACCCAGGCCAATAATTTGCACTTTGGCTGTAAAGCCAAGTGTTTGCTGCAGGTAAGGCTTTACCGAATCGGAAATGGCCACTATTCTTAAAGCCGTTTTTTGTATTAGCGGTGTGGCTATTAACTTAAAAAAACGGGTAATTATTTTTACCGGCAGGCTTGTGTTTACAAAGTTGGCAGTGGTGTGGTCGTCGTAAATAACAGGCACATTGTGCCCGGCTGCATATTGTGCCACCCTGTAGCTATAGGCATTAAAAACGCCATGGCAAAAAATAAGGTCGGGCTGTAGTTCGGCCAGCTTTTTTTTTAGGCCCTTCATCCATATTTTCCCCATTAGTACAAAGCTGGTGGGTAGCCTGTGGATGGGCATGCCAAAGTCGCTGTAAAAAATGCCGGTGCCAATTATACGTGGGCCGATAATAGCCTGTACGGTGCTTTCGTAATTGGGGTATGGAAAGTGCCTGTCGCTGGCTATCTGTATTACCTCATGCCCCATTTTTATAAATTCCCTGCATAAATAGTAATCCTGATAGCCAAGGCCATCCTGGTAATGAACATTTATGGTAACAATTCGCATAGGGATAAAAATAATGATGATAAGAAACCGGCTGTTAATCTAAACAATACAGACCGGGCTAGCCTCCAAGAATTTTTTTATACAGGCTTACCCATTTTTCGCTGTTGGGATAGTCCTTGTACGATTTTGGCGGGGCGGCCTTTATTTCATCGTACTGCTGTTGGGTAAAGCCCAGTTTTTTTTGCACATATTCTTCCAGTTGGTCTGTTTCGTTTTGAGATAGTGCAGGCTTTTCCAATTCCTTTAAAGCTGCTTCTCTGCTCATCTGTTTATTCAGTATCAGGTCGCTGAGGTGGAGTCTTCTTTTGTCGAAACCAAACCGTTGCGGCAAATAAACCGACTGGTGCCATTTTGTAAATATGGATTCAAAATGTTTGCCCCCGTAATCTCTCCACCCAAGTTCGCTTTGTAAAAAAGCCTTCACTTCGGCCTTATTATACGGCACGTAATTGAGTATGCTAAACTGGTTTATTTTCAATATTTTTCGGTAGTACATTTTTTGCAGCAGCCCTAATCTTGGAAATGTTTTTAACCTTACGGTACCAAACTTATCATGTATGGCATTTAGTTGTACCAGGTCGGCGTATATCCACCCGCCTACTGTAAGGCTTATGTTAGATTCGGTGGCTGTATTTACCCCATCTATAATATATTTTACCCCAAATTTTTTTGCCAGTTGGTATAGTATAGCAAATATGCCATGGTCGGTAGGGGCTTCTGCATTGGCCACGCCTGCTTTTAAAAATGACATCTGCAGGTCTTTAAACTCCTCCCAATCTACTACATGGGTATATAAATCGATGTTGAGTTTTTTGCAGATATGCTCTATGTTGTACACAGCCAGTTCGGCATTCCACCCATTATCAAAATGTACGGCCAGGGGTCGCAGGCCATGCTGCTTTACCAGCCACGCCACATAGCTGCTATCTACCCCGCCACTCAGGCCAATAATGCAATCGTATTGTTTATCCTGTCCCTGTTGTTTTATTTGTGCAATGGCAGATTGCAGTTTTTTTTCCAGTTCGGCCGCCGGCTGTGTAGTCTTTTTTTCTTTATGCTGAAAATCGGTACAGAAATTACAAACGCCTTCCCCGTTAAAAACGATAGTGGGTTCACTCGTATCCAGCACACAGTTGGTGCATACACGGTATGCACTGGTTTTAGTAAGTTGTTTTGGTTGACTCTCTGTTATATCATTAATCATGAGGCGCAAATTTAGGTGAAACTATATTGCGGACGAATGGCATCCCATTGTATCCGGGGGGCAATGTTGTTAAGTTCCAAGGAATGTCATCCTGAGCCTCGGACGAACGGGATTTACAAGCTGTCGAAGGGCTTCTTGTAAATCTTCATTGTCGATTGACTAGCAGGGCTTCAATCCCGCAGATTGCGGGACTAATGACAAGATTATACTGATGATTTAAAGCGATTTGCCAACGATTAAAATTCAACCCCGTTGGGCAATGTCGTTAAGTTAAGCAATTTGATTTTTTAAGAGCCACATCGTGGCGATATTTTGGTAGTAAATAGCGTAAATTATTAACCTAAGC
>JAYUTQ010000677.1:0-5325 GCA_043755055.1 Chitinophagaceae bacterium
GTTACCGCAACTGTACGAAGCAGCAGGATTGAAATTTAGTTTTGCGCCAGATTACATCAGCGAGTTGATGTTGTTTGTGCAGGGCGAGATGGAGCGGATAACGGCGGAGGAATAGTGTACTTCCTTGTAGATTTAAAAGACACCCGGCGTTTAAATATACACCTCGGAGGTTTTGAAATCTCCGAGGTGTGGCACCGTACCAAAACAAAGGCTTTTTTGTTTACTCAACGAAAATTTATCGTGATAGGCTTTGCCCCCCCCTTCTAAAAAAATAAAGCCTATGAAAGCGGAAACCTTATTGAAAGCAGCATCTGGCGGGGGCGAATCAAAAAAGTACCTTCAAAATAAATCAGGTTATTGATGCTGGGAGTTATGAAATTATTTTCATTGAATAAGTTTATGCAGCGCAGCTCCACATCAATTTTGCGGCTGGTAGTAAAGCGATACAGAAGGTCAACGTACACATTATTTTGGCGGCTGTTGGTCAACCTGTTCAGGTAATGATCAACAGAAGGTGAGATTAAATGGTTTTTGAATGGATAGAAATTGATTTTAGCTATTTGCGCCAGTACAAAAGTTTGCTGCTGCTTTGTAGCTTGAAATGAATTTTTTAGAATACTGAAGTCTGCGACATAGTCGAAATTCAATTGCTCACTTACAACAGATGAAATTTTGAGAGATGGCCGCATCGTTTGATTTTGAAAGGCCACGATTTCGCCATTTACTGCCTGGAAGCTATTGCTTCTTCTCCATTCCAATCCAAGGTTGAAAGTTGTTTGCAAATTTTTTACGTACTGACTTACTCTTCCATTTACGGTTACCGTATTAGCAGTGTTGGCTTGCTGTATAATGCGTATTTGTTGTGTGCCTGATGGTTGCACTATAGCTTCTACCAAAAAGGGATTGCGTGTGCGATTGTAGCTGGCCGATGTAGCTGCAAAAAAACCGGTCACAGGATTTTGATACTGAGCGTTTGTCATGCCAAACCATTGCCGGATTTGTGCCAGTGGAAATGCAGTCTGTGCCAATGTGCGGTAGTTGTAAAGCACGTAGCCGTACAAAATTTGGTCGGCCGGCTGAAAGGCATTGTTGTAGCTGGCCATTGTTGAAAAGGTCCAGCGGGCATTGGCTTCCAACCTTAGGCTAACCAAAGGGGTTAGTATCCATTCCTGCTCTTTTTGTGACTGTACAGCCTGAGGATCGGACAGTCGTACACTTGTAAATGCAGTTGGAAACAGCGTTTGTGCCATCCATTTTCCTTTGCGTAAAGAAAGCGAAGGTTGAATGGAGAAACTATGTAAGTTGAGTTGTTGATGGTTGGCAAACACACCCGTTTGCTCTTTTTCATCTATCAGCAATGTGGTGCGCAAGCTGCCCTTCCGCCAGTCGTAACCTACCTTCAACTGCGCTGTAAAAGCACCCCAGCCTTTTGTAGTTTCCACACTTTGGTTAAGCATGCGTTGTTCCTTTTCGCCCCTTTGCACGGTTTGGCCGTAGTTATTTCCATTATTGAGTATAGAAGTAAAAACGCCTGGCATTACATGCAGAGATTGCGGTGTGCGGCTAAGGGCTACGTAACTGCGGAAGGTAAAAAGCTGCTTACCCCAAATGGTAATAGTCTGCATCCGATTTTCAATGCGGAAGTAGGGATTGTTGAGTTGCTGGAATATGGTTGCAGAATTTGTCAGCCGGACGTCAGCCATCCGGTTTCCTTCATTTGCCTGCACCTGAAACAAATTTTTGAAATATCCCTTTTTTCCGTTTTTGTAAAGATTGGCACTGGCCTGTAGGCTGCGCAGGTTCAGCCGCTCCTGAATTTCTTCTTGCAGCAATATAGCACCGCTGGGTAAATTGAAAACCGTGCGGTTTTTTCCTTCCTGCTCCTGACGGTCGTTTATATACGAAGCATTCAGCCGCAGTTCCCATTCATTGCTCAAGCGGTTGAGTACATTTATAGTGGGCATGTGTATTCGGTTGTTTAAATACCGCCGTTGTGCTACGGGCGGCCGCTGCAGGCCAGCCACATTGAATAAATCTGACTTGGGCGGTAAGCCATCCATTTGCTCCATCAGGTTTTCCAACGTCAGCACTTTTAGTTCGGCACCTACATCGTAGCCCGTATTATTGGTTTGATAAGATGCAATCATTTGACTGCTCTTTGTAAAAAACATGGGTGTCAGATTTACCTCCCAAAGAAAAGGTGCAACGCCTGCCCCCGCTTTGGCTGTACCAGTGAAAGTGACCGTTTTTTTTAGTTTGATATTTAGCGATGTTTTGTCGCTGGGTAACAAGCTATCAAGTATACGGATAGGTTGATGCTTCTCCAGCACCTGTACCGATTGTACATCGGCGTGCGGTAGGTTGTTGTTGGCTAAGCTATAGCGACCCTCAAGTAAATCAAGTCCTTCGATATAATACTTCTGAATTGGTCTGCCTTGATACAGCACCTGGCCATCGCCTCTCACTTCAATGCCGGGCATGCGGGCCAATACATCGGCTATGGAGCGGTCGGTTTTGTTGGCGAATGATGAAACGTTGTAATTGAGCGTATCGCCGCGGCGGGAGATGGGGGGAGGAGTGCTGGTTATCACCACTTTTGGCAAAGTGAAACTGCGGGAGTGTAATATAAACCGTACAGGAGTAAAAGGCCTTGTTAACCACTTCGAAATAGTGGCATATCCCACTGCCGAAACAGTAATTAAGACAGAATCTTTGAGAACCAAATTTCCGGTAGCGATGCTAAACTGTCCTTGGTTATCCGAGATTGCATAACTCAGCACGGAAGAGGTGTCGCTCATTTTTAAGATAACGCCTACACGAATGAGTGGTTTGTGCAAACTATCAGTAATTAGGCCACGCACCTCTTGAGCACAAGTATTTTGAACCACAATTAATAAGGCGCAGGTAATGAAGAAGTTAGGGAAGAAGTAACGGCACAATTTTGTCTGCATTGCCTGCTTGTAAGTCATTAATAAAACTCTATAGGTACGAAGGGTTTTTTTCGGCTAAATAATTTATTTAAATCTTCTTCTGAGCCGTCTGCATTGACGATAGATTTTATTACAACACCGTCTTGTTGCATCGCCAGCCATGGCTGGGTGCGATACAAAAACTGTGCTTTTAAAAATGCCTGTTTTGAAATACGTGTATACTGCATCAAAGGCCTATCGAGAGAAATAATTTCTGATGACGGAACGATTGATGTACACTCAAAGATAAACTTGTCAGAATCCTCGCGTATTCTGAATATTAATCCGGGTAAACCATAAAATTTCCAAGGGCCAAACGGAATAGGAATAGTTGAACAAAACCAAGCTTTGTATAATCTACCGCCATAGCTGGTAGAGGCTTTTTGACATTCATAACCCATTATGGAGTCCGTTTCATCCAATAAGGTCCACTTTTGAGTGTTCAACGAATCAATATACTCATAATGTTTATTCAATCGATCTCGGTAGGTAAGTGTACTTAATGGATAATTCTGGTATAAAATAAGTGCCGGTTTATTTTGGTAATATATGGATTTGCTGAATTCCTCACCGCCCTCTTTAATCGAAGAGAACCCTTTGTTTATACGCTTCATTAAAAGCGAATCGCCGAAAGAACGAAGCTCGCTGTAAAACTTCGAAGTGTTTCTTCCTACCATCAGTATCATTGGTTCATTTAGAACTCTTTGACCTGAAGTTGAATCGAGCAAATAACTGTATGAATAGGTAACCTTTAATACTGCACTATCGATTATTTGTTGCGAAAAGGAAGTTTGGGTAATTACATGGAAACATAGAGTAAAGGATACACAACTAGAAAAGAATTTCATAACCAAATTTGATTAAAAAGATAAATTAATTTTAAAGCCTTTCCAGACACTATATTTCTTCTATAGTACGAGCAAACTTATACCTAATCCCTGCTCGAAGTATCTATTTGTAGTAAAAAGTATGAGAAACTAATATTTCGAGGAGGAGTTCATAAAAAAGTTAAGACAAGACATCAATAAAGTAAATCGTAATTCAGGCAAGCCTACTATCCCTGGCTTGCCTGAACACTAACCACTCATGCTCAATTCATTGCACACAGTTGTTGAGATACTTGTGCATAAATCACAAACGCCTGTAGCAGAGTTGTTTCAGCTGAAATTAATACAAAAGCATGGCGACCACAAGCATCAACCGAAATCAATGATTCGAATCCCAGAGGCTGATCTAGACAACTCGGACAATCTTCGGATTTCGACTTACCCATCAAAATATCCTCATTTGGCAAAATTGTTAGAGTTTGTTTACTTAACGTACATGGATTCGGCATCTTGTCATAGCAAGGTGAAATTGCAAAACAGTTGAAGCTTGCTAGAGTAACGACAACAAATAAAAAAACGAATTTCATTCTAAAGAGGGTTTAAGTTGATTGAAAAGCCACACTCTCGCTGTAGCATTACGGCAGGTATTTTCACTCAGCACCCGCACTGCGGTTTCCAGTTTTTGATAATTACATCACGGCCTGTGTTTGCTCCGCCGGATGGAGTATGGTTCCATCAAACCTCCTTTTTTATTTTTCTTTGGGTCAATTAAGGAGTAACGTCCCGCAATTCGTAGCTACTGAATTTCTTTATTCTAATTGCATGGGGTATCACCTGGTTAAATAAATTTTGTTTCACCAAAAGTAAATGAGAGTGGATAATTTTAAATTCCACTTTTAGTTCATTTGTGCTACTTTTAGTTCATCGCCGGAACTAAATCAACATTTTATGATTGCAGAAAAAATCAGGTTGCTTAGAAGCAGCAAAGGGCTTACAAAAAAGACAGTAGCGGAAAAACTGTTTATAACGCCCAATGCATTCGCTAAATGGGAAAATGGCGAAACAAGAATTAAGGCAGAAGATATTGATAAGCTCTGCGAGATTTTTGAAGTGAATCCAGGCTACTTCTATGATTCTTCATATGCGAATTGGCGTAACACGGCCTCTAATAGCTCTACATTTTTAGACGATGTAAAAAATTATTACCCGAACGAAAAGGAATTGTTTCAGCAATTACTTGCCACAAAAGATGAGGTGATAGCCATGCAAACTAAAGCTATTCAGTCATTGGAACATAAGATTTCAACCTTAGAAAATGAGGTGGTCATTACAAGAAGCCCGGACAGGGTTTGAATGCTTTCTACCCAAGGCATGAGTCATACAAATCAACCCTCACTACAATCTTTACACAAACCATTAATCACCACCTGTACATCTTCTACTACATAACCCGCAGGTAAATTTATTTGCGGCGACACAACATCATCCAAACAAATTGTTTTGCTGCAATTGCTGCAAACAAAATGTAC
>JAYUTQ010000678.1:0-2410 GCA_043755055.1 Chitinophagaceae bacterium
TATCCTTACTACACCCGCAAAATTTTGCCCCATGCCAACAATAAAGGTGTCTTTACCAATTTCTTTAATGCCAATAGGTTCTACTATTTTAGTAATGCGGATGGGATCTTGTATTTGTGCGGTTAAAATTCCTGATGGGCCCTGTGCTATAGCCGCATTTTTCCATCCTGACTTATCAGAAAAACTTTTTTCTAACCTGGCATCGTATTCTTCGCCGAGATAGACATTGTTTCTTACCACCGGGCCTGGGGCGGTTTGCCAGCTTTCATCCGTAGTAATGGTTTCGATGCTGCCATCGGCGTATTTTAATAACACCTGCGCCTTTACACAAGGCCGGCCAGTTTGTTGTACATCCCTTAAATTAAAACGGCCAAATAACCTTAATGGCAGCGGATTGTACCAACCATTGCCAAGCATGATGCCAATGGTATTTGTAGATTTATTGCTGAATGCTTTTGTAACATCGTAAGTTACATACAAGGCTTGTTTGCTGTAAGCAGTAAAACCGGGGTCAAGCAAATGGTCACCAATTTTTTTGTTGTTTATATACACTTCTGAATAACCAAGGCCCGAAATATACATTCTTGCAGATGCAATTTTTTTATTGATGTTGACTTGTTTTCTAAACAAAGGCATGGGATCCACTCCATAAAAATCTTCATCTTTTTCAAATTGCTTACTACCATCGCCAATCCATTGTGCCTGCCAGTCGCCTGCCCGCAAAGCGGCCGTTTCAAAAGCTGCTATTATACTCCAGCCTGATACATTGCCGTTTCTATCGTACACTTTTACACGCCAGAAATATTTCGTAAAGGGTTGCAACGATTTGCCGGCATATTCAATATGAATGTTATCGGCAGAAAGTATTTTTCCTGTTTGCCATGCATTTCCCTTTGCGGCTTTCGCATCTTTTTCGTTATCACTTACTATAATTTCATAAGCTGTTTGAATTTGGTTTTTCCCCGATGCTATAAAATTCCAGCTAAGGCGGGGGCTTGCAATATCAATACCCAAAGGGTTTTGCTGATATTCGCAAGTGAGGTTATCAGGTTGAAATATTGCATTGCATAAACATACTGCATAAACATGCAATAAAACTAATAGCATTACAATTTTGCGGGGCATAAAATACTGTGGAGACAAATTCTTTGGCAAGCTCTTAATGTTTAGCAATTATGGTAGATAAATATGGCGAACGTAAAAATAGAAAATAATAAATCCAAACCTTGCTGTACTATACTGACTATTAAAAAAAGTCTCACTACGATAGAGTTGTTCCGGTTTGAATTTAAAGAAGGAAAAATGCCAAATCCCTTACTGCTAAAAACTATTTAACCGCACAATTTTGCCGCCCGGCAAATTACAATGCATGTGTAGTATAACGAGGCTAGGGTTTATGTGCACCTCCCAAAGCAAGCATATTGCAAAAGATAGTAATGAAAAAAAAACTCTCTTAAAAACTAGCAATAAAGTGTACATGGCCTGCCAACCCGGTTTGCTGTAGAAAAAATACGATAGCGTTAAGAGAAGCCCTTAAACGGGGTAAGGAATATTAGTTTTGATGCGCACGAACCCCTAACTAAACAGTATATGAGCTGCTTAAGCAAAGCCTTTCTCCTCTATTTTACCGTCTCTCCTAAAATGGGGTAATTTTTTGTGGTATCATCCATCACCAACACCCAATCGTTTCCATAACCTGTGGATGGGGGCGTACAATATTTAGTACCTGCATTTTTAATAGTTCCTATTGCCGTTGTTTTACCATTGCGTGGATCGTACCAATATGCTTTGAGCATGGCTCCCTTTATTTTGCCTAGCACTATAGTAAATGGTTTGCCTGCTGCTGTATACACAAATAAATAATCGTTCCCCCTGGTAGCTTGTATGCGGTACGCTGGAAGGTAATTGTTTTCTTTTACAAGGGTTTGGTCCGGCACCCGTTCGGTTATTGGGTGCGATTGCATTAACCTGTTTACAAATATCATTTGATTGGCGCCAGGCAGCTCTACGGCTTGCGGCCAATAAATATGTGGGCCATTGATGCCTTCTTGTTTGGCCGAATAAAACTGCCAGATATCATGGCAGCCGTAGGTATGGCCGAATGCGCCTGCAAACAAATTAAGGTAGGCCGATTTGCGTACATCATAAGCACTACTGGTGCCCAAATCTTTTGCATTAAAACAAACCGGGTGGTCTTCGTAAATAGGTTCAGCATCCATCACTGGTTTTATCGGGCGCAAATTGTATGCTGCTGTTATTTGTTCGTACACAGCATTATCCCTGCAGTGCCCCGTTTGATACATGTTAAATGCAAGCCATTTAGAGGTATGAAACCATTCAGAAGATCCCATGGCTCCTACTTGCGGATGAAAACTAATCATCGCCTTGCCATTGGTAGCATCCATGATGC
>JAYUTQ010000679.1:0-5281 GCA_043755055.1 Chitinophagaceae bacterium
ATAAAAGAGCCTGAGTAGGGGTATACAATTATTACCTCTACTTTTTGAATCAACGACACGCTGATTCAAAATCTATATCTCAGTGATGCGGGGAATTACAACCACAATATCAAAAGCACCCGGCAAAAACTTGTCGGGTTTTTCTATAACTTGCCCAATTAAATACAGCTTGCCGGAAACTATTCCAAGGGTTGGGAGAATATTTGTTAAAGAACCCATATAAGCTGTATTTTCTACCTTTTTTTGGATGATGACGGTTATCTTCAGCCTGTTTCAGGCAATAAAAAAAGGATCATTTTTAAACATAAAACGCTAAAAAAGTATGAAAATATCAGTTGCCAAAGGCGATGGAATAGGACCCGAAATAATGGCCGCAGTGATCAAAATTTTTGATGCCGCACAAGTACCACTAGAGTATGAGTATGTAGATATGGGCAAATGGGTTTTTGATAAAGGCTTTAGTAATGGAATGACCACCGAGGCACAGCAGTCTATCGAAACAACGGGTATCCTTTTTAAAGGCCCCATGGAAACACCAAAAGGCAAAGGCGTAAAAAGCATAAACGTTACGGCCCGCAAAACATGGAACACCTATGCTAACAAGCGTACTTTTCAAACCCTGCATGGTGTTGATACTGTTTTTAGCAAAGCAGGTATCCCTATTGATGTTACGATTGTAAGAGAGAATATTGAAGACACTTATGGTGGTATAGAGCACATGCTTACGCATGATGTTGCATTAAGCCGCAGGTTTATTACCCGCCCCGGTAGCATGCAGGTTATTAAGTATGCGTTTGAAATGGCCCGTAAAAAAAATGCAAAACGCATTACATGCGGCCATAAGAGCAACATCATGAAAATTACCGATGGGCTGTTTCTCGAAGTGTTTTATGAAGTGGCCAAAGATTACCCCGAACTAAAGGCTGACGATGTAATAGTTGATGATCTTTGTATGAAGCTGGTAACAAGGCCCGATGTGTTTGATGTAGTGGTGCTTACAAATTTACAAGGCGACATTGTTAGCGACTTATGTGCCGGACTTGTAGGTGGCCTCGGGTTTGCCCCAAGCGCTAATATTGGCGACCATATTTGTATTTTCGAGGCAGTACACGGTACAGCACCTGATATTACGGGTAAAAATATTGCCAACCCAACGGCTTTATTATTAAGCGGTTTAGCACTGCTGCGTCATCTTGGTTTTATGGAACATGCAGCCACAATAGAAAATGCATTGCTATTTACCTTAGAGAGTGGTATACATACAGGCGACTTTGGCGACAAGGGTATTGCCCCGGTAAATACAACCCAATTTGCTGATGCCATTGTTGAAAATTTTGGAAAACTACCCGTACAGGGTGCAAAGCCTACCTCGCCTAATAAAGAAATTACACCTACCAGGTTTTTTCTTACAAAAAACCCTATGCTGGAAAGCGAAGAAATGAGCAAGGAGGAAATAGTAGGAATAGATCTTTTTGTAGAAAGCAACGAACAGCCATTAATTGTGGCTGAAAAATGCCTCTTACATACCGGAGATCTGTTTAAGCTTGTTACCATTAGTAATCGTGGAACGCAGGTTTGGCCTAAGGGTTCTATTTTTACCAACCTTGTAAACCAGTACAGATGCCGTTTCGAAAGCATCGGCGACGCTCCTTTAACGCAGGTAGATGTATTGCTTTTACAGCAACGTATGATAGCCGATTTTAAAATTTGCAGCACAGAGTTGCTTAACATGTGGGATGGTAAAAAGGCTTACAGCCTGGCTCAGGGTCAATAAATAATTGCTTACGGCTCACCTTATAAAAAAATATCATCAATAAAAACAGGCTGTCTCAGAAATATGAGGCAGCCTGTTTTTATTGATTTACTGTCCAATGACCCATTGACCAATACTCTTGTCAGCATTTGCTTTTCATCATTATGTATAAATTATTCGGTGGTAATAAATGGCTTTACTATCTTAGAAATTGAAATTCATTTATAATGCGTCCTGTCTATAAAAAACTGTTGCTTGTTTTGGCCATTCTGCTTGTGGCAGGTGCCATCTTTTTTGTAAAAGTTTGGTATAAACCACACCGTGATGTAAAGACCGAATCGGCTATAAGTATTACCGCCAATGAGCTGCTGAATGCTTTCATCAAAAATGAAAAAGACCCAAAGTACCTGGATAAGGCAGTGCAAGTAACAGGCGAAGTGATGGAAACAAAATTAAATCAGCAAGGCAAAACGGTATGCCTGCTTAAAACTGAAGATCTGTTCTTTGGCATTAACTGCACTTTTAAAGACAATACAACCGTAACTACAGGCCAAAAAATAACGGTTACAGGTATTTGTACCGGCTATTTATCGGGTGCCGATGTAGTAATGATCGATTGCTTTATTGCCCAAGCCAACAACTAAATTTTTTAAAGTAATACAGCTAAATATGAAATCCATTACAGAAGCCAGGAGAAAATATTTATGGACGATAGCCATTGGTTTATTGGCCATAACAATATGTACACAAAGCTGCTACAACCGTAAAGCCGATGTAGTGTACCCCAAGCCTGTAACCTGCGACACCACCAATGTTAGGTACAGTGTAGAAGTAGTAAATATTTTAAAGGATAACTGTTATGTATGCCATGCTCCCGGCTTTGTGCAAGGCGGCATCGTACTCAATAATTACACCGCAGTTAAAAACTTAGTAAACAACGGTAAACTTTTTGGTAGCATAGACTGGCTGTCAGGCTTTAGTAGAATGCCCAAAAATCAACCTAAACTAAACGACTGCAATATTGCCACCATACGAACCTGGATTAGAAACGGCGCTCCCAACAATTAAAAAATCCGGTCATCGGTTCATTTGTTATTTGGTCAATTTTAATAGAAAAGAGTATGAAAAAAATCATCATTTTATTGGCTGGCATCGCTTTTACGGCAGCGGCTTATGCACAGGTGCAATTTACCCGCAATGGAAAAATTTCCATCTTTTCCAGCACTCCGGTAGAAGATATTAAAGCACAAAACAACGAGGTCATAAGCTTTTTGGATACACAAAAAGGGGAACTCCGTTTTCAGGTTCTTATCAAAGGATTTATCTTTCCAAAAGCCTCCATGCAGCAGCATTTTAATGGTAAAGATTATATGTACAGCGACTCTTTTCCCCAATCTTCTTTTAAAGGAAACATTACCAACCTGGCCGAAATAAATTTTACAAAGAATGGCACCTATAAAGTAAAAGTTAAAGGCGATTTAACCATGCACGGTGTTACAAAACCCGTAACTGCCGAGGGAAATATCACCATTGCAGGTGGGTCTGTAAGCGTTTTATCCACCTTTAAAATAAACAGAGAAGATTTTAAAATTACTGTTCCTTCATTCACCAGCAGTAAAATTGCCAAGGTTATTGAGATAACAGTGGATTGCAAATATGCACCCTATAAAAAGTAAACAGTTTGTAAAAACAATTACCAACCCTATCAGGAAATATTATGATAAAAATCTTAAAACCTTTACTGCTATTGTGTTTCCCAATAAGTATGGCGGCGCAGGACATCAATCTGGATTCGCTGCTTATTAACGAAACACAACCAACCAAACCCGAAACAGAATTCACCATTGGCACATTTAAAAGCACTACCATTTCTAACGGGCACTCTGTAGAAACCTTAACAAAGGGTGTAATGGACTTTGTAATTAATCACCGCTTTGGTACCATTAACACAGGGCTATACGAATGGTTTGGATTGGATAATGCTACAGTCCGCATTGCTTTCGACTATGGCATAACCGACAACCTGATGATAGGGCTTGGCCATGCCAGTTTTGATAAGCAGTACGATGGCTTTATCAAATACAAATTATTAAAACAAAGCAAGGGTAAAATAAATATGCCTGTTACGTTAGATGTTATGTTTACCACCATGGTGCGTACCACCAAAGACCCTCCCAATCAGGGTTACAAAACCCTGTTTAAAGACAGGGTGTTTTATTCGTGGCAGGTGCTGGCTGCACGTAAATTCAGTGAGGATTTTTCATTACAAATAATGCCTACACTGGTGCATTACAATTTGGTAGGTACCAGTAATCTTAAAAATAACATACTATCAATGGGCATTGGCGGCCGCAAAAAAATTACAAAGCGAATGGCCATTAACGCTGAATACTATTACAATCTTCCCAACAGTAAAATTCCCGGTACAAAAAATTCGCTCTGCCTTGGGTTGGATATTGAAACCGGCGGCCACGTGTTCCAGCTCATTTTTACCAACGGTACGGGTATTGCACCACGCCCTTTTATTACCGAAACTACCGGCACCTGGGGCAATGGCGATATTCATTTTGGTTTTAATGTACACCGGGCTTTTCAGATGCGGAAAAAGAAAATGAAAGTGGTGGAATAACTTTCGTCCCTGCAGGGTTTTTACAGCAGCTGCATCGGGTTATAAACCTGCTATCTTGGTTCGTGTAAACACGAATTAAGGCCCTGGTGTAATATTGAGTTAGCAGTCATTGCAGAGCAACATCCAACAAAATTCAAAGTGACAGACGAAATGAACAACAGAATAATAGGTTTTGACTTAGCTAAAGCTTACGCAATATTTGGAATGTTCATCGTAAATTTTGTTTTTTGCTTTGGCGACTTTCAAGACAAAAGACCACTTGGACATTTTCTAAACCTTTTTGTAGGAAATTCAACTTCCATTTTTATAATACTTGCTGGAATGGGCGTTTCACTAATGACAAATAGACTTGAATATACTATTGAAGAAAAGAAAAAATTAAAGTCCATAATTTTAAAACGTTCCTGGTTTCTTCTAGCAACAGGTCTTATACTTTATAACTGGTGGCCAGGCGACATCTTACACTTTTATGGAGGTTATATGCATATTGCGGCCTTTCTACTATTTGTTCCAAAACGTTATTATTTGTGGGCTGCATTACTTGCTATTATAATTTTTCATTTATTGCTTTTAGTAATTCCTATTAACACAAGTTGGGACTTTACTACATTTAAATATGCCGACTTTTGGACACCTGTTGGATTTTTACGAAACACATTCTACAATGGTTGGAATTCTATATTTCCTTGGTTGTGCTATTTTATGTTAGGAATGTGGTTGGGAAGACTTAATTGGCAAGACAAAAAAATAATAAAAAGGGCATTCGTTTTTGGACTTATTATTTTTTTGGGTTTTGAAGGACTACGATTTGTCATAAAAAACAATGAACAATATTGGAAATATTGGGATTATATTATGAGTGACTATTTTCCTGCATACATTCCTTACATTATGATTAC
>JAYUTQ010000680.1:0-2397 GCA_043755055.1 Chitinophagaceae bacterium
CCTATTTTTCCTCGCAAAACGATCTTAATCAGGAGATATCTAACTTTATAGTAGCCCTTATTAATTTTAATGCATTCATCTTTTTACTGGCTGGCATCATTGCTTTTTTTATAGCTAACAGCATCACATCATCTTTTGCCATTATTGGCGAAAAAATGAAAGCTACAGGATTTGGAAAAACAAACGAACCGATAACCTGGAACCGAAACGATGAAATAGGAACACTGGTTTTGGAATACAATAAGATGATTGCAGCGTTGGATGAAAGTGCTAAAAAACTGGCTCGTAGCGAAAGGGAAAGTGCCTGGAGAGAAATGGCAAAACAGGTAGCCCACGAAATTAAAAATCCGCTTACGCCTATGAAGCTAAGCCTGCAATACCTGCAAAGAGCTATTGATGCCAATACACCTAACGTAAAGGAATTAGCGGCTCAAGTAGCTACAAATCTGGTAGAGCAAATCAATCACCTGTCTCGTATAGCATCCGACTTTTCGCAGTTTGCACAAATAGATTTGGCTAAAAAAGAAATCTTTGACCTTCATGAGGTAGTACAGCAGGTTGTACTGTTATACGAAAAAAACACAAACACCTTTATACACTGGAACCTGATTGGAAAACCGCTGTTTATTGAAGCAGATAAAACACAAATTAACCGGGTATTTACAAATCTGTTACAAAATGCATGTGAAGCATCGGCTGAAAAAAATACAATCGATATTACCATTGGCGAACAGGTTACGGAGCATGTTGTAACCATTAGCATAACAGACAAGGCAGGCGGCATACCTATAGATTTACACGACCATATTTTTACCCCCAACTTTACTACCAAAACCTCCGGAACCGGCCTTGGCCTTGCTATTTGCAGGGATATTGTAGAAAAATCAAACGGCGATATATGGTTTGAAACCACACTTGGAAAAGGAACAACCTTTTTTATTAAGCTGCCGTTAAACCCAAAAGGGAATTAAAAAAAAGGCCATACACTATTCATTCCTGCTTTTGATAAAAGCAAATTACTGTTTGATAAGATGAATTTTTGTCAAAGATTTAATTACATTGGTAGAAAATTTATCAAACTAAAAAAAACAAAACCATGGGCATTCTAATTACCATTCTACTTGTGTTGGCTTCCATCGTGGCGCTATTTCTGATAGTAGCTTTTCTTACAAAAAGAGATTTTAGTATTGAGAAAAATATTGTAATCAACAAACCCAAACAGGAAGTTTTTGATTACCTGAAACTGATAAAGAACCAGGAAAAATACAGTGTTTGGGTAATGAAAGATCCTAATATTAATATCGTGTATACAGGTACCGATGGCGAAGTTGGTTTCACATCTTCCTGGACAAGCAACGATAAAAACGTAGGCATTGGTGCACAGGAAATTATTAAGATAAAAAATGCCGAAAGCATGGATGTAGAGGTTCGCTTTGAAAAGCCATTTAAGGCCACCAACTATGCCAATACAACTGTATCAAACATTGAGAATAACCAAACAAAAGTAGCCACCACATTTACCGGAAAATCGAAATTTCCAATAAATATTATGAACCTGTTTATGGATAAATTAATAGGCAGTGATATGCTGCAAAACCTGGCAAATGTGAAAGCCAATTTAGAAAAGCAATAATCAGAATAGCAAAGTAAAATTTTCGGCATGGCCATGAATAAATCAACGGTTGCAAAAAATACTGATGCCTATATAGCACAATTTCCGGAAGCTGTACAGGCCTTGTTACAGCAAGTTCGTAGCACCATAAAAGCAGCCGCACCGCATGCAGAAGAAGTCATCAGCTATCAGATGCCGGCTTTTAAATACCACGGTATACTGGTATATTTTGCCGCATGGAAAAACCATATTGGCTTTTACCCCGCATCGTCTGTAATACATGTGTTGAAGAATAAATTACAAAACTATTTGGTATCAAAAGGTACCATTCAATTTCCTTTTAACGCCCCGCTACCACTGGATCTAATAACTGAAATTGTAAAATTAAGGGTACTGGAAAATGAAGAAAAAATAGCTACAAAGAAAAAGGCCAAACAAGCAATTAACAACACTTCTCTGTCGGCAGAAGCATTAATGAATACAAATAAAAAAATACCGAAACCAAAAAAATTGACCGATGAAGAACAGGTAAATAATTGGCTGGACAAACTAGATCCGGTAGTTAAAGAAGAAATAAATGCAGTGAGAAAAATCATAAAAAAAGCAAGCCCATAATTAAGCGAAAGAATAAAATGGAATGCCCCAAGTTATCATTACAATCAGGTGGACATACTAACATTTGGCCCTTATAAAAAAAATAAAATCTTATTGGTTTTTCATCACCCGGCTGTTGTAAAAATAAGCTCTCCACTACTGCATGGTAACTATAAAGACAGACGGCTAAT
>JAYUTQ010000681.1:0-12693 GCA_043755055.1 Chitinophagaceae bacterium
GCAAAACCATTTTTAAAAATTTCCTTGGTATCAAAACTTAATTTGTTCAGCCTGTTGATATTGGCATCCAGCAAGGTTATCTGCGTTTTGGCCACTACCAGTTGATAATATATTTTATAAATATTTTTTTTGATGGTTTCTTCTGTAACCTCTACATTTTTTTGTTGAAAATCAAGCGACGTACGTCTTGCCTGCAAACCATGAAACAAAAAGCACTCACTGCCATTGACGGTGGTTATCTGGGATTAAAAGTGCTAATGGGAATGCCATTAAAAGATTCACTGCTACTTACCGATAGCATTACCGACCAAAAACTAAAAGAAGGCTTACTGGATGAAGGCAAATATGAATACACTAACCGCAAAGATTTTCAGTACCTGACGCTGGCAAAAAATTTACGTGAATTTAATGTTCGCCGTTACAGGCTTAGTTACTTGCCCACGCTTAGTTTTTCGGCCAACAGCAGCTACATTGCCCAACGCACCAAGTTCGATTTTACGCACAAAAGCGGCACCTGGTTTCCAAACACCTTTATTGCATTCAGGTTAAATGTGCCCATTTTTGATGGCTATGCAAAAGCCGCAAGCCTGCAGCAGGCAAGGCTGGAACTGGAACAATCGCAGAATATTTTAGACAATCAAAAGCTGGTAATAGATAATGATGTACAGCAGGCACAGTTAAGTTACCGCACCTCCATCAGCACCATCGATTTTCAAAAAAAGAATATGGTTTTGGCAGAGCAGGTGTACAATCAAACCAAAAAGAAATACGAATCCGGCCTTGGTTCCAATACCGAAATTTCGGCCGCTCAAACAGAACTGGTTCAGGCTCAAACCAATTACATAAGCGCTTTATATGATGCCATTGTAGCCAGAGTAGATTATATGGCTGCCATCGGAAAATTATAAACACCATCAAACAAACCAACAACTTAAAAGAAGAGATATGCAACACGTTTTAAAATCCACATTAGCCATTTCATTTTTGCTTTTTGCCATGGCCTGCGGCGATAGTAAAAAAGCAAAAGAAGGGGCATTGGGAGAAAAGAAAGCAGAGGTAGAAAAGCTAAAAGCCGATTACGCAAAAATAGGCGACCAGATAAAAGCACTGGAAGCAGAAATAGCCAAGCTGGACACTTCTGCAGCCACATCAGCTAAAATAAAATTAGTAAGTGTAGCGCCGGTAACTACAGAAAACTTTCAGCACTTTATAGATTTGAAGGGTACGGTAGATGCAGATAATATTTCTTACATAAGTCCACGTGGTATGGGTGGGCAGGTACGGGCCGTTTATGTAACCGAAGGCCAGTTTGTAAAAAAGGGCCAGTTGCTTTTAAAGCTGGACGATGCCATAGTACGCCAGCAAATAGTGGCTGCAAGGCAAGGGTTGGAAACAATTAAAACCCAATTGTCTTTTGCTAAAAATATCTACCAAAGACAGAAGAATTTGTGGGATCAAAACATAGGAACTGAAGTGCAACTTATTAGTGCCAAAAACAATGTGGAAAGCCTGGAAAACCAATTGAAAGGTGCCAACGAAAATGTAAAAATAGTAACCGAGCAATTAAATACGACCAATGTGTACAGCGATGTTACCGGCATTGCAGATGTAGTAAACATAAGGCTTGGCGAAATATTTAGCGGCATGGCTGCAGGCGGCCCACAAATAAAAATAGTAAACACCAGCAGCCTCAAAGTAGTAACCAATGTGCCGGAAAATTACATCAGCAGAATCCGAAAAGGTTCGGGTGTGGAGATTAGCATTCCTGATGCAGGCAGAAAAATAAATTCCACTATTTCGCTCATCAGCCAATCTATAGACCCAACACAAAGAGGCTTTATGGCAGAGGCCAAAATTCCTTACGATGCCTCGCTGAAACCTAACCAAACAGCTATTGTAAAAATATTAGATTATTCGGCCCCCAATGCCGTGGTGATACCGGTAAATCTTGTGCAAAGCGATGAAAGCAGCAAGTATGTTTTTGTGCTTGAAAAACAAAGCAATGGCAAAACCATAGCCCGTAAAAAAGCAGTTACCATCGGCGAAGTGTATGGCAATATTGTGGAAATAAAACTGGGCCTGTCGGCCGGTGAACAAATTATTACCGAGGGTTATCAGAATTTGTACGAAGGACAAATGATTGGGATAAACTAACCACAGCCCCCTCTAACTCCCCCGGTGGGGGAGAACCAGAACCTTGCTACGAGTAGTGGATGGTTGATTGAAAATTAGGGTGGGTTAGCTAGGTTTAGCACAAATGCTGATGTGGTAGAACTAATGTTTAGCTATGTACAAAAGCACCGTCCCTCTCAAACGCAACTGCATCCTTTTCCCTTCTCTAATTGGAGAAGGTGCCCAACGGGCGGATGAGGCTGAGAGGGAAAGAGGGTGAGGCCTGTGTTGCGGCACAAAAAATATCGGCAATCGAAATTGTGGTAAAAGCCCAATAGAATTACCAAACTTGAACGGAGCGTCGCCAATGTCGTTTCATAGTAGTACAAAAGCAGGTTAACAAAAGAATAAAAACAGAAACGGTCAACCAAATAATCTCCCCATTACACCCCTTTTGGGAATGGGGGCAAAATCGACTTTATGAATTTTATAGAAGGTGTAAAAGAAAAATTTAAGGAGTTTAAACCTACCAGTTGGGCAGTAGATAACCGCACGGCTGTTTACATCATTGCCATCCTTATTTCGTTATATGGCTTGTACAAGTTTAATTCCATGCCAAAGGAACAGTTTCCGGATATTGTGGTGCCTACTATTAGTATTACTACGGTGTACGTGGGTAATTCGCCGGCAGATATTGAGAACCTTGTAACAAGGCCTATTGAAAAACAATTGAAAGGCATCAGCGGTGCCAAGGTGAAAAAAATTACCAGTACATCGCAAACAGATTACAGCCTGATTATTGTGGAATTTGACACCGATGTAAAAACCGAACTAGCCAAGGTAAAAGTGAAGGACGCCATCGACAAGGCTAAGACAGATTTGCCTAACGACCTTACCTCCGAACCCAATGCACAGGAGTTTGCATTTAGTGAAATGCCCATCATGTTTGTGAATGTAAGCGGCGATTACGACGGCGTAAAACTGAAGCAGTACGCTGACAAAATGCAGGACAAGTTTGAGGAGCTAAGCGAAATAACCCGTGCAGAAATAGTAGGTGCGCCGGAAAGGGAAATTCAGGTGAATGTGGATCCCTACAAAATGCAGGCAGCAAGGGTAAGTTTTATGGATATAGAAAACGCCATTAGCCGTGAAAACCGGGATATAACCGGCGGCCTGATAGATGCAGGCGACATGAAGCGTACCCTGAAAGTTAAAGGCCAGTTTACCAGTGCCTTAAACCTGCAGAATATCATTGTACGCAGCAGTGCCAGAGGTGCTACGGTGTATTTAAAAGATATAGCCCAGATTATAGATACCATTAAAGAAAAAGACAGTTATGCCAGGCTTGATGGAAAAAATGTAGTAACGCTAAACATTGTAAAACGTGCCGGCGAAAACCTGATTAGTGCTGCCGGTAAAGTAAAAGACATTGTAACCCAAATGCAGGCCGATGACGAACTGCCAAAAGATTTAAAGGTGGTAATTACCGGCGACCAAAGCAAGGCCACTGCTACATCTTTTAACGATCTGGTAAATACCATCATTATTGGCTTCGTGTTGGTGCTGTTGGTGCTCATGTTTTTTATGGGTGTTACCAATGCCTTCTTTGTGGCACTCAGTGTACCGCTTAGTGTGTTTGTGGCGTTCCTGTTTTTGCCCATTGCCGATGGCATTGTGGGCACACCGGTTACATTAAATTTTATAGTACTGTTTGCATTGCTCTTTGGCCTCGGTATTATTGTAGACGATGCCATTGTGGTAATAGAAAATACGCACCGTATTTATGCCAATGGTAAAATACCAATTGTACGAAGCGCCAAAGAAGCGGCAGGTGAAGTATTCATCCCCGTACTTGCGGGTACTGCCACTACCTTGGCGCCGTTTTTCCCGTTACTTTTTTGGAAAGGCATTATTGGTAAGTTTATGATTTACCTGCCCACCATGCTTATACTTACATTGGCAGCATCGTTGATTGTGGCCTTTATTTTCAACCCCGTTTTTGCAGTAAGTTTTATGAAGCCCGAGGGTAAAGAATATGAAGAACCCAAAATGGCCATGTTTAAAAAACCGTTGTTTTGGATAGCCATTGGTTTTGGCTTAATGCTGCACGTGGCCGGCTGGCACGGCTTTGCAAATTTCCTGTTGTTCATGGCTATATTAATGGTAATTAACCGTTTTGTATTCAGGGGCATCATTCACACTTTCCAAACAAAAGTGTTGCCTTCGCTCATGGATAAGTATGAGAGAATGCTGCGTTGGGTACTTGTAGGCACAAGGCCCGTTTGGATGATGGTATGCTTGTTTTTATTGTTCCCGATATCTCTAGCACTGCTGCTGTTAAGGGGCAACGACAGCACCTTCTTCCCAAGTGGCGACCCCAATTTTATTTATGTGTATTTAAAAATGCCTGTAGGTACAGATATTAAAAAAACTGACAGCGTTACCCAGGTTTTGGAAAAAAGGGTTGTAAAAATATTGGGACAAGAAATGCCGGGTAAAGAAGGCAGCATTGTAGAAAGTATCATTACCAATGTGGCCAATAGCGCCAATAATCCACGGGATAATAACAGGAGCATCCAATCTAACCTTGGCCGCATACAGGTATCTTTTGTGGAATTTGAAAAGAGAGATGGCAAAAAAACAAAACCATTTATGGATGCCATCCGTGCAGAAATGAAAGGCATACCCGGAGCCAGTATAGAAGTAGCACAGGAAGATGGCGGGCCGCCCACAGACCCACCCGTAAACGTAGAAATAGCAGGTGATAGCTTCGAAGAAATTTCCAAAGTAGCCACCAGCCTTTCTAACTATTTAGATACCAACCAGATTTATGGCATCGAAAACCTGCGGATGGATGTGGACCTGAACAGCCCCGAAATAACCATAAATGTAGATAGGGAAAAAGCGATGATGGAAGGCCTTAGCACCGGGCAAATAGGTATGGAAATTCGTACCGCTGTATTTGGTAAAGAGGTAAGTAAATTAAAAGATGGTGAAGATGAATATAAGATTCAGCTACGCTACACCGATCTGATGCGGAACAACGTTACCGACCTCATGAACATGCGTATCACTTTTATGGATATGAATACCATGATGATTAAATCGGTGCCGATTAGTGCTGTAGCTACATTGGATTACACCAATACCAGCGGAGCCATTGCCCGTAAAAATGTAAAGCGTACCATTCAGTTACAGAGTAACGTGCTGGATCCATCGATGGTGGGCCAGGTAAATAAAGAACTCGGCGAAAAAATAGCCGACTTTAAAAACAAGACTAAAATATCGCCGGATGTACAAATAAAACAAACTGGCCAGGGCGAACAGGAAGCCGAAACATCCAGCTTCTTGGGTATGGCTTTGGCCATTGCATTAGGCCTTATCTTCCTCATATTGGTTTTGCAGTTTAATAGTATGAGTAAGCCATTTATAGTACTTACCGAAATCTTCTTCTCCATCATTGGCGTACTACTTGGCTACGCATTTACTGGTATGACGATAGCTACCATCATGCTCGGAGTTGGTGTTATAGGCCTTGCAGGTATCGTAATTAAGAATGGTATTTTGCTCATAGAATTTACCGACGAACTACGTGGACGTGGTATGAGAACCAGAGAAGCAGCTATTATGGCCGGTCGCATCCGCATCATCCCGGTAATGCTTACTGCCATCGCCACCATTCTTGGATTGTTACCGCTGGCAGTGGGTTTCAATATCAATTTCGTTTCGTTTTTCCAGCACCTAAACCCGCATATATTCTTTGGTGGCGATAGCGTTGTGTTCTGGGGGCCACTCAGCTGGACCATCATTTTCGGCCTGATATTTGCTTTCTTCCTTACACTGGTAATGGTGCCAAGCATGTACATAATTGCCGAAAGATTACGCAGGCCCATGGAGAAATTTTATGGCACCCGCTACATAGCCCTACTCGGTTTTGCCGGGCCGTTCTTCTTCATTTTTGTAGGCATCATGTATTTGGTAAGAGCCTTGCAAGGCAAAAAGGTTTGGAATGGTACACTAAAAGAAAGAAAAACCGCATAATACCATCAGCTATGTTGTAAAAGCATTGCTGGATAAAAGAGGCTGTCTCAATTATAATGAGATGGCCTTTTTTTATTAAAATGCTCAAAAATCACATTTGGAACATAACCACCCAAATCCCTACATTTGCACCAGACTAAAGAAAGAATCGAAGGGAACGGACACCGTTCCCTTTCTATTTGCACCTATGGCAACAGAAGCACAGATAAAATTTGTAGAAGAAACCGTAACAGCGTTGCTGGAAAGCGATCCTGAGAGTTTTCTGGTACAGATAAAAGTAAAACCGGTAAACAATATTAAAGTGTTTCTGGATGGAGATCAGGGTATTACGATAGAAAAGTGTACCAAATTAAACCGGGCATTGTACCGGCATTTAGAAGAGCAAAAGACCTTTGAAAACGACGATTTTGCACTTGAAGTTAGTAGTGCCGGCGTAGGCGAACCGCTATTGTTGCAACGGCAATATGTAAAAAACATCGGCCGTTTTGTAGAAGTAAATACAACCGACGAGCAGTTATTGGAAGGCGAATTAAAAGCTGCAACAGAAACGGATATTCTGGTAGAAGTAACCACCGGCAAAGGAAAAAAACTGGAAATAAAAGAACATAGCATACCATTTCAAAACATAAAATCAACAATCGTTCAAATTAAATTTTAACAGGCTGTGACCTTTTGGCCACAGTGGTATTAAAACAAAGAAAGATGGCAAGTATCAACCTCATTGAGGCATTTCAGGAATTTAAAGATGCAGAAAACATTGACCGACCCACGCTGATGAAGGTGGTAGAAGATGTATTTAAAACTTTGCTCCGTAAAAAGTACGGCAGCGACGACAACTTTGACGTAATTGTAAATGCCGAAAAAGGCGATCTTGAAATTATACGGCACCGTATGATTATGGAAGATGGTTTTAGCGAAGACGATAATCAGGAGATTGAATATGCCGATGCCATAAAAATTCAGCCCGATGTGGAAGTGGGTGAAGAATTGTTTGAAGAAGTAAACCTGTACGATTTTGGCCGCAGGGCCATTCTTGCTGCCAAACAAACATTGGCCAGCCGTATTGGAGACCTTAAGAAAAATGTGTTGGTAAAAAAATATGCCGACAGAGTAGGTGAAATTATTAGTGCAGAAGTTTATCAGGTTTGGAAAAAAGAAGTATTGCTGTTAGATGAAGACGGAAGCGAATTGTTATTGCCCAAAAGCGAACAAATACCACAGGATTATTTTAAGAAAGGTGAGCAATGCCGTGCTGTGGTAAAAAAAGTAGAAATGAAGAACAACAGCCCGGTAATTATACTGAGCCGTACGCATCCTTCTTTCTTAGCCAAGCTCTTAGAAATAGAAGTACCGGAAATATTTGATGGCCTTATCACTATTAAAAAAATAGTACGTGAACCAGGCGAAAGAGCCAAGGTGGCCGTAGAAAGTTTTGATGACCGTATAGATCCTGTAGGTGCCTGTGTGGGTATGAAGGGAAGCCGTATCCACGGAATTGTACGGGAATTGAAGAACGAAAACATCGACGTCATCAACTGGACCAGTAACATTAACCTGTTGGTGCAGCGTTCACTTACGCCATCTAAGATTACCAGCATGGATATTGATTTGGAAAATAAACATGCCAATGTTTTTTTAAAACCAGATCAGGTTAGCCTTGCTATTGGTAAGCGTGGTGTAAATATTAAACTGGCTTGCGAATTAACTGGCCTCGAAATTGATGTATTCCGTGACAATGAAGGCGAGGTAGACGAATTTGATATTGATCTGGATGAATTTACAGATGAAATAGAAGGCTGGATTATAGATGAATTGAAACGTATTGGTTGCGATACAGCCCGTAGCGTATTGGAATTAACCCCCGATGAACTGGAACGCCGTACCGATCTTGAAAAAGAAACCATTACAGAAATTCGCCGTGTATTAAAAGAAGAGTTTGAAAGAGAATAAACACCGATTTACGATTTGTGATTTCGGATTTATGATTTTTAATACGATAATAATTGACTCAATGACTTATGACCATTGAACAATAAATAAAAACCACACTTTTACAAACCACACCCAATCACTTCACACCAATAATTGACTAAAAACAACGAATGTCAGAATTAAAATTACCAAGGTTACTAGCTGCTGCCAAAGAGTTTAATGTAGGTCAGGATACGCTGACTGATTATCTTGTAGGCAAAGGTTTTTCAAAAGACGACTTGGCTCCTATGGCTAAGCTAACGGAGCCAATGTATAAATCGCTGCAAGAAGGTTTTCAAAGCGATAAAGTGGCCAAAGCCAAAAGCGATGCCATTGATTTACCCAAAAATCCATCGGGTGAACCAAAGAAAAAACGTGAAGACGAAGACCTGAGTTTTCATCATAAAGAAGAAAAGAAGTTTTCTGATAATAAGCACATTATCAGCGAATTACCAACCGAAGAAAAGGTAATCAGAAAACCAAAAGTAGAAGAGCCGGTAGCTGTAGCAGTAGTGCAAAAAGCCGAACCAGTAGCCGAAGTGGTAATATCGGAAGCGCCAAAGGTGATAGAAGCACCTATAGCAGCCGAAGTAAAAGGAACCACCCCACCTCCTGTGGTGTTGGTAGAAAAAGAAGAAAGCCCGGTAATTGTTAAGATCGAAGCTCCGGAAGTAGAAGGACCAAAGGTGTTGCACAAAATAGACCTGAGTACAATTGACTCATCAACAAGGCCCAAAAAAGGAGAGAAGAAAAAAGACGCACCAGCTTCTGAAAAGAAAGCCGCATCAAAACAAGCACCGGCTGCCGTTGTAGAAAAAGCAACGCCAAAAGTTGAAGCAAAGTTTGAAATAGTAGAACCGGGTATAGCAATTACCCCACAGACCGAAACAAAAGACGAAACAGCGCCGCTTGTAATTGAAAACATTAAAGCCGACAGACTTGAAGGACCTAAAATTTTAGGTAAAATAAATCTGCCGGTAGATAGCGATACAAGGCCTAAACAATCGCAAAGCGACAGGGAAAAACGCAAACGCAAACGCATACCGGTAAATGGTAAAGGTGGGACACCCGTGGATAACAATGCCGGCGGCCAAAGACCGCCTTATCAAGGCAATAATACCAATACTTCCGGTGGACCACGTCCGCCATATCAGGGCAATAACACTGGTGGGCCGCGTCCTCCGTATCAGGGTAATAATAGCAACACTTCCGGTGGAGCACGTCCGCCATTTAATCGTGGTGGCAATACAGGTGGCGGCCAGCAAGGCGGCCCTAACAGACGCCCCGCTGGTAATGATCGTGGCCCTGTTAAAAGAGAAGACAAGGTTATTGACCAAAAACAAATACAGGAAAAACTCAGGGAAACACAAGCCAAACTTGCGGGTGCGGGTGGCCGTGGCAAGAGCCTGAAAGCCAAATACCGCCGTGCCAAACGTGAAGAAGCTGCCGAAAGCATGGGCGAAATGGGTGAGGATAATAAATTACAGGTAACGGAATTTATAAGTTGCTCGGAATTAGCCAACCTGATGGATGTAAGCTTTGCCGAAGTAATTGGCAAGTGTATGAGCCTTGGCATCATGGTGAGCATTAACCAGCGATTGGATGCGGAAGTAATAGAACTGGTAGCCAGCGAATTTGGCTACGATGTAGAATTTATAGGCGTAGAAGATGCCGACGATCTGGAAGATGAGGATGATGTGGACAATCCGGATGAACTGGAATCAAGAGCTCCGATTGTAACCATCATGGGTCACGTGGATCATGGTAAAACCTCATTACTCGATTACATCCGTAATGCCAATGTGGTAAGCGGAGAGGCCGGTGGTATTACCCAGCATATTGGTGCGTATGAGGTTAAAACAGCCAGCGGAAAAAAAGTTACTTTCCTGGATACACCGGGTCACGAAGCGTTTACGGCCATGAGGGCACGTGGTGCCAAGGTTACCGATATAGCTGTGATAGTAGTAGCTGCCGATGATGCGGTGATGCCACAAACCCGTGAAGCCATCAGCCATGCTCAGGCAGCTAATGTGCCCATGATTTTTGCTATTAATAAAATAGATAAAGACGGAGCCAATCCACAAAAAATATACGAGCAGCTTTCGGGCATGAACATTCTGGTAGAAGAGTGGGGTGGTAAATTCCAGAGCCAGGAAATAAGCGCCAAACAAGGCCTGAACATTGACAAATTGCTGGAAAAAATATTGCTGGAAGCTGAATTGCTGGAACTAAAAGCCAATCCTGAAAGGGAAGCTAACGGTACCATTATTGAAGCCACTTTGGACAAAGGCCGTGGTTATGTAGCCACTGTACTTGTACAAAACGGAACATTGGAGCAAGGCGATATTGTGGTAAGCGGACAGTTCTTTGGCCGTGTAAAAGCCATGTTTAACGAACGCAATATCAAGATGGAAAATGCCGGACCATCTGTACCTGTATTAATATTGGGTATCAATGGCGCACCGCAGGCGGGTGAAAAATTTAAAGTGTATAAAGATGAAGGCGAAGCCAAAGAAAATGCCTACAAACGTGGACAGATTCTTAGGGAACAAGGTATGCGTACCAAAAAACACATTACGCTTGATGAGATTGGCCGCCGCTTAGCGTTGGGCAACTTTAAAGAACTGAATGTAATTATTAAAGGTGACGTGGATGGATCGGTAGAGGCCTTGAGTGATAGTTTACAAAAATTAAGCACCCCGGAAATAGTGGTGAAAGTGATCCACAAAGGTGTAGGTGCTATTACCGAAACCGATATTACCCTTGCCAACGCATCGGATGCGATTGTAATTGGCTTTAATGTTCGTCCTAGTCTGCAGGCTGCAAGGCTGGCTGATCAGGAAAGCATTGAGGTTAAAATGTACTCCATCATCTACAACGCTATCGACGAAATTCGCAGCGCCATGGAAGGTATGTTGGAGCCTAAAATTCAGGAGAAAGAAGTGGCCAACGTGGAAATACGAGAGGTGTACAAATTTGATAAAGCCACCGTTGCAGGTTGTTTTGTACTCGATGGCCGCCTTAAGAGGGATGCGAAAATCCGCTTGTTCAGAGATGGTATTCTTATCTACCCTCGTACCGAAGGTGGTTTTGCAGAGCTTGGTAGCCTGAAACGTTACAAAGACGATTCTAAAGAAGTGGTGAGCAATATGGAGTGCGGCTTAACCATCAAAAACTTTGCAGATATGCAGGTAGGCGATACCATTGTATCGTTTGAAGAAGAAGAAGTAAAAAGAACTTTGTAAAAAGGCCTTTTAATAATACAGCCGGAAGCATAGGTTTAAGCCTTGCTTCCGGCTTTTTTGTTTGTATGAAAAAAATAATTATAACACTAATTGAATTTACAATTTAACCCTATCAGATTTGTACCTTGTCTAAACCACGAAGTGGTTTTACAAAAGTAGCCACGGGTAAAACCCGTGGTTAAACGAACATTCACAAAATATTACCCCAAAGGGGTTAAACTGCTGATTTTCAAAATTTTGCATCGTGAATAATTCGTTCAACCCCTTTCAGGGTTGCTATGGTAAACCCAATCTTACCACGGGTTTCACCCATGGCTATTATGATTGAACCACTTCGTGGTTTGACTAATTCAGAAACAATTCCAACTGAAGGGAAGAATTTAAATGGATAACAATGTTATTAATCTTAGATGAAATAGTGACTACTATCACTCCCTACCGCAAATACCCACATACGGACAATAGCCACATTTTTCCAGATCATCCGTTTGTGCAAATGGTATATTGGCATCAAAAAGTTCTTCTAATACAACCCTAAGCTGATCTTCAAGTTGGTTTAATATTGGGTGGATGCTATCTGCATTTACAGTTATTCTTTCCGTTCTCGAAACCTTACTAACAAATTGTGGACGAAAGCCCTCACCCTGTTGCTGCATAATGCGTAACGGAAGCAAGGCAGGTTCAAAACGGCTCTTTTCAGGAAATTTTTTACTAAAACTCCATGCGTAAATAAGTGTTTGCAATGCCGCCTTGTTGCGTTTCTTTTCGCTTCGGTCAAATAGTTTTTCGATGGTGGTAAACTCCAGTTCATCGCCACCGGTTTTATAATCCACCATGCGATGGATACCATCCACAACATCTATCCTGTCTATATATCCGCTAAAGTAAACAGGGCGTCGCCGGCCGTTTAAGTTTATGTAAAAAGCCTCATTGAACTTAGTTTCCAATGCTTGAATTGTAAAAGGCACATTGGTTGCATCATAATTCAGGTAAGCATTTGCGTATTGTTTTACCACTTCGGCTACTACAAGCAGGCGGCCTGTAAATACTACAGGTTTTTTACTTTTTTCACGCCAGCCATCTATAAATGCCTGCGGCAACAACACATCTATTTGCGTTTTCATCCAGTCAATATCTTCCTTCTCAATATCCCAATGCCCGTTCTTTTCCTTTACCGAATGGTACAGCAGTTCCATCAGATTATGTACAATATTTCCAAAAACAGCAGCATCTACTTCGTCCTGTATTTCGTCGGGTTCTTTTAGCCTGGCCAGGTAGCGGAAATAAAACTGCAACTGGCAATGGATATAGGAATTGATTGCCG
>JAYUTQ010000682.1:0-12630 GCA_043755055.1 Chitinophagaceae bacterium
TAAGCTTTTATTTCGCCTGCACCGATTATTTCGGTTGGAGCCTTGATTTTTTTTGTTTCTTTTTTTTATCAAGAAAAAAAAGAAAAAACATCGATTATATACGTGTTTCTCTAGAAATGCGTTCAAAATACCTAATCCTACCGGTTTAAGAATGGGAACAATTTAAATTTATCGGATTGAAAAAAACGCTTCGCTTACCGCTTATTTCAATGGTGGCGGCCATATTACTGATAACCTCCTTCCAGGGTTGGTGGCTTTATAAAACATATAAAGAACAGCAACGGGATATGTGGCGTAGCAGTCAAATTTATTTTAGAGAAAGCATTTGGCAACTTCAAGGCACCCGGCTAAAGCTGGATTCTACCGAAAGGTTTCGGCCACCGGGCAGGGGCGAATCGGTAGGTATGATGTTAAACATGGTGCGAAGAAAACTGAACGAAAAGAATAAAGCCGATACCATTGAAAGGGTTCGTTTGCAATCGGGCAAAGAAGGCGACGTAATGGTGTTTGTAAAAAAGAAAAGCGACAGCCTGGCCATAAAAAGAGAAATGGCTACCGAAAGAATGATAGACATTATGATGGGTGCCGACTCGCTGCTGGAGCCCCTTACCATTGCTGAAATAAAAACCAAATACGACAAACAGTTGCAAAAAAGGGGCATGGGCATTACCTATTCCATTTCACAGGATTCGGTAGATATAAAAGAAGATGGGACGCCTGATGTGGATAGAAGCCAGGTAGTGGTGGGCTTTAGCCATCCGGTTTCTTACAAATTAAAAATAGAAAACGAAGGCATGTACCTGTTTAAAAAGCTGGCACCACAGCTTGGCTTTTCGCTGTTTTTATTGGGCATTACTATTGTTTCGTTTATGCTGCTGTACCAAAATTTATTAAAGCAAAGCCGGCTAACCGAGCTTAAAAATGATTTCATTAATAACATCACCCACGAACTAAAAACACCCATTGCTACCGTAAGTGTGGCTATAGAAGCACTTAAGAATTTTAACGCCATGGACAACCCGGAGCGTACCCGGGAATACCTGGACATTAGCGGCAACGAGCTTAACAGGCTGAGCATGTTGGTAGATAAAGTACTTAAAATGTCGATGTTTGAAAAGAGTCAGCTGGAGTTAAAAAATGAACCGATCAGCATTAGCTCTTTGGTAAATGAAGTAGTACGCAGCATGCAGCTACAGTTTGAAAAACAACATGCCGTGGTAGACATCAAACAAAACGGCACCAATTTTACCATCAACGGCGATAAGCTGCATATTACAAGCGTACTCTATAACCTGCTGGATAATGCCCTTAAATATAGCAAAGACGATCCGGCCATTTCCATAGCCATTACCGATAAAGGCGAAGCCGTGGAGCTGGCTGTAACCGACAATGGCATTGGCATTAGCCCGGCTTACAAGCAAAAAATATTCGATAAGTTTTTCCGTGTGCCGCACGGCGATACCCACAATATTAAAGGCTACGGCCTTGGCCTTAGCTATGTGGCACAGGTGGTAAAAGAACATGGCGGCAGCATAGATGTAAGCAGCGAAGAAGGAAAGGGCAGTACATTTAAAGTAACATTGCCAGTTCGCAGGTAAATAGCAGGCCATTTATTAGTTTGCAGTTTGCAGATCAAATTCATTCGTTCAAACTTTTTTGGCAACTTATAACCGGCTTATATTTATAGGGTTAATTCAAATTTAGAAAAGAAAATCCTTGGCAGTTTTGCAAACTGCCAACTGCTTAACTGCCAACCGAAAACAATGTCAATAAAAGTATTATACGTAGAGGACGAAATGTTCCTTGGCAAAATAGTAAAAGAAAGCCTGGAAAGCCGTGGGCTGATGGTACACATGGAAAGCGATGGCGCCAGGGTTATCGCCGCATTCCGCAAATTTCAGCCCGACATTTGTGTGCTTGATGTAATGCTGCCCAATAAAGATGGCTTTCAGCTGGCCAAAGAAATCAGAGAAATTGACAAGCAAATTCCCATTCTTTTTCTTACAGCAAAAACACAAACCGACGATGTGATAAAAGGCTTTACCATGGGCGGCAACGATTATATCCGCAAGCCCTTTAGCATGGAGGAACTTATTGTCCGCATCGATAATTTACTGGCCTTGAAAAGCGGCATTAAAAAAGAAATAACAGGCAATGCCGATGTGCTAAATATGGGCGTTTTTACTTTTTACCTGCACAAACAAGTGCTGCATTCGCCGGCCGAAGAACGCAAACTCAGCTACCGTGAAAGTGAACTCCTGAAATTTCTTTACAACAACCGCAACGGCATTACCGACCGCCGCGACATACTAAACGAGCTGTGGGGCAACGACAGCTTTTTCAACAGCCGCAACCTCGATGTATATGTAACCCGCCTGCGTAGTTATCTTAAAGAAGACCCTTCGGTAGAAATACTCACCATTAAAGGCATTGGTTACAGATTTGTTGTGGGCTAAATTTTTGTCGCCCCAACGACAATTTTTTTTAATTCCTGGCGCCAACTTCAGGGCTCAATATGTTGTACCAAACTATTAGTGAATGAAAAACCAAAACACAGCGCTCCGTTGCCTTCTGATGCTGTTGATGGCTCTTTTATGCGGTAGCTTGTTTGCCCAAAAAGACAGTTGCAATTTTAAAAAAAACGATAGTTGTACTTTTATAGAAAGTTTTTCCAGAAAAAATTACGTTCAGGCCTATACCGGTTTTTTTAAAAGGCAGTTCAATTTTATACCACGCAAAATGGGTGTTTCACGGGGCATTAAAGAAGTTTTGCTTTCTTCTAATGCAGCAGCTTTTGCCGGCATTAGTGTTAAATACAAAAAACTTAGTGCCTATTTTGAAACGGCCATACCACAAACTGCGTTGGTGCATAGAAGTAAAACCACAGTACGTGGCTACTCTTTTTTTGTAAGTCAGTTTTATTCCAAATGGGGCGTAACTGGTTTTTTTAGCTGGAATAAAGGGTTGCTTACCGCTACCCGTGGGCCAATGCGTTATGCAGACAGAAGTGACCTGCGAATGCTAACAACCGGTGCATATGTTTACCGCATTTTTAATCCCAAAAAATTTTCTTATCAGGCAGCAAACAGCCAATCTAAACTGCAAATTAAAAGTCATGGTTCTTTTGCCGTGATGACCAATCTTTTGTACAGAAAGCTGTACTCAAACCAAAGCATCATACCCGATTCTATAAGTAAATACCATATTACCGGCAGCATGGAGCCTTCAAAAAGTTTACAATTCTATTCCACACAAATAAGGCCGGGATACATTTACAATCAGGTGTTTAAGCAAGGCAGGTTTTTTATAGCACCGGCATTTTATGCAGGTATGGGTGCAGATTTTCACGTGTTTAATACCGAAACCGAAAAGCATAACGGCACCAATTTTAACTGGGGTTACCGCTTTAAAATGGTAGCCGGTATTAATGGTAAAAAAATGGCACTAACCATAGAATTGCTTACCGACAGAACCACCACCAATCTATATTTTACCCGCCTTAACAATATTTACAATGAAGCTAGCCTTAACGCATCGTATCGGTTTTAACTGTTGTTTTTTCTTTTTGTAGCCTGGCATTTTTGCCCTGATGAAGCTACGTTGGCGAACGTTTTAACCCCGTAGCATTTCGGGGCTCCATTCATCTGATTGCAACTATTAAACCCATCCAACCTTTCGCTACAAAATGGAGTATGTTCCTGCAAAGCAGCATAAAAATCCGCCTTGTATCCGCTTATCCCTTTTCATCCTTGTGCCAAATTTCTTAATCGGGTACATCCTACATTTGCCCCTCTAAAATAATACCAACATGAGTCAGCCTATACTTAGCCATCTTGCCGAAACATTAATCGGCAGCGAAATTGTAAAACTTGGTAACGCCATCCGCCAAAGGATTGCACAGGGAGAAACGATTTACAATTTTACCATCGGCGATTTTGATCCCAATATTTTCCCCATACCGGCCGAACTGGAAACGCTGATTATTGATGCCTACAAAAACCACCAAACCAGCTACCCCGCCGCCGAAGGCGAAATGGAACTGCGTAAAGCCATCAGCCATTTTATTAAAACCAAAGAAGGGATAGATTATGGTGTGGACGAAATACAGGTAGCATCAGGTGGCCGGCCATTGATTTACACCATCTTCAGGGCCATTGTAGATAAAGGCGATAAAGTAATATATGCCGTACCAAGCTGGAATAATAACCATTATGCCCACATGACCGATGGCGAACATTGCCTGATAGCTGCCACGCCGGAAAACAATTTTATGCCCACCGCAGCAGACATTGCACCGCACATAATGGGTGCTACTTTAATATGCCTCTGCACCCCGCAAAACCCCACCGGCACTACACTTACTAAAGACGCCCTTGCAGCAATATGCCAATTAATATTGGATGAAAACGCCAGCCGTGGTGCAGTTGAAAAAAAGCTCTACCTCATGTTCGACCAAATGTACTGGACACTTACGTATGGCGAAATTGAACACTATAACCCTATTACACTCTTCCCGGAAATGAAGGCCTACACCATTTTTGTAGATGGAATTAGCAAGGCTTTTGCCGCCACAGGTGTACGGGTGGGCTGGAGCCTTGGCCCTGCATTTATCATTACCAAAATGAAAGCTATATTAAGTCATCTTGGTGCATGGGCGCCTATGGCCGAGCAAAAAGCGGTTGCCAATTACCTATACCAAACAGAAGCTATTGACCAATACCTGGCACATTTTAAAAGTGAACTTGAATACCGCCTCCATAATATTTACGAAGGTATTATGAAGCTGAAAAGCCAAGGCCACGCTGTAGATGCGGTTACGCCACAAGCGGCTATTTACCTGACAGTCCGTTTCGATTTGGCTGGCCGTACTACAGCAGATGGCAACATTTTAAACACGCAGGAAGATGTAACTAACTACTTGCTTAGCGAAGCAAAGCTGGCTATTGTACCATTCTATTGTTTTGGTGCCGACCGCACCAATGCCTGGTACCGCCTAAGCGTAGGCACTTGTAAAAAAGAACAGATTGGCGCCATGCTACATCAGTTGGGTGAGGCTTTGAATAAATTGGGGTAAAAAATTTTATACACTGGCTGTATTTGCCACCAAAAGTTTTACAAAAAGCTTGCACCAATGGTGCAGGCTTTTTTCATGTGTGAATGTTGTTTTTAATATATAATTCTAAAGGCTTTTTGAAAATTTATTTGTGAATTGTTAACGTTACGCCAGACCTAACTGAAACCACATTGCTGTTTGTAGCAGTAAGCGAACGGCAAGAGGCATTTACATTCACATTTAGCGATGGGGAAAGGGGATTGAAAAACACATCGCCGTTCTGGTCTGGAATGCTTCCCAGGTGCCAGGAGTTGGTAGCGTTCCAATTGCCACCTAAAGAGGTATGTACAAAACGTAACGTTTGTTCTGTAGAAGTTGCACTACCGGCTACAACCCTATATTGGTAACCTGTCCAGCTCGTTGGCATACCGGTTACTACCAACCGGTTAGTAGTCGCACCACTATAATTTGCATTGTTAGCAATATTTACAAACCCGTTTCCTGTGCTTACCTGCCATTGGTAAGTGGCAGCTGATACTGCAGATGTAAGTGTAAGCGTTTGGCCAGGAATGTGCTGCAGCACATTAGCAGCCGTGGTAATTGTAAAGAATTGGGTAAACACCGTACTTCCATTTGCACTTAACTGTATGGGACCGCTCAGGCCGCCTGTAGGCACTTGCAAACGAACGCTTGTAGCTGTATTGTTACTAACGGCCATCGCCACGCCATTAGCCATTACCGCGGTTGCACCCATTAAGTTAGAGCCGGTTACTGTTACAAAAAATCCAATTGAACCGGTTAAAAAATCAATAGAAGTAATGGCTGGTGCAGCGGCTACCGTAAAGTTGGTGGAGGAGGTAACGGTGCCATAAGTAGTTGTAATATTAATGGGTCCTGTATTAGTTCCGGCACCTACAGTTACACTAAGGTCGTTGCCGGTATAGCCTACAAAAGTGGCCGGAGTATTATTGGCTCCAATGGTTACTGTTGGGTTTGGCGAACCATTATCTATATACAGGTTTGTTCCATTAATAACAACCGTGGTGCCTGCATTGCCACTAGCTGGTGAAAAGGAATTAATAACCGGTAAACCACTTATAATAGTGTAGTTACTACTTGTGGCGGTAGTGCCTGCTGTAACCTGAACAGGCCCGCTACCGGTAGCGGTGGCGCCTGCCACCCTGCATGTTATTTGCGTAGCGCTTACCACGGTAAAACTTGTTACCGGTGTGCTGGCTGTTCCTACAGTTACCGCCGTGACACCTGTAAAATTGGTGCCATTTATTGTGAGCAATCCACCAGTAACAATCCAGTTTGTTGCGCTGCTTAGTGGGCCAACTATGCCTGTAATGGTGGGTGTAGCTGCCGCTGTTACTGTAAAGTTGGTGGAAGATGTGGCAATGTTTCCGTTGGCAGTTACCGTTATTGGGCCAATACCAATAGGGGTGCCGGTGGCTACCGTGGCTGTTATTTGGGTGGCACTGTTTACTGTGTAAGAAGCAGATGCAGTATTAATTTTTACCAACGTAGCCCCTGTAAAATTTGTACCTATAATGGTAACCACAGTGCCTGCCGGACCAGTTGTGGGTGTAAAACTAGTTATAGTAGGGATGGATGCCGTAACCGTAAAATTAGTGGACGAGGTAGCCGTACCGCCAAATGTAGTTACACGTACTGCTCCTGTTGTAGAGCTGGCAGCCACGGTAGCAGTTATTTGGGTAGCACTATTTACAGTATAAGAAGCAGCAGCGGTATTGTTAAATGACACTGCTGTAGCCCCTGTAAAATTAGTACCCGTAATAGTTACCGATGTGCCAACCGGGCCGCTTGCTGGCGTAAAGCTGGTGATTGTGGGTGCGGTAGCCTGAAATAAGTACACCCCAAATGAGTTGCCAGCCGTTTCGGTGGTAATGATGTCGGGGCGATTGTCGTTGTTTACATCGGCAATGGCTACATCGGCTGCTGCTAAGCCATTGATACTAATGGCGGCGGCAAACGAAATGTCTGTACTGGTAGAAGTATTGATGTAAACCTGTAGTGTGCCCGTAGCACTGTTGGTACACACAACCAGATCTGGTAAGCCATCGCCGTTAAGGTCGCCAATGGCAAAATTTGTTTTGTTAGTTATAGGTGCAGCAAATGCCTGGCCGGGGTTGAATGTAAGTGTGTTAGAACCCGCAGTGGCAGTTGTGTTGCGCCATACCCTAATGTCGCCGTTAGTACGTGCCAGCACATCATTTTTGCCATCGGCGTTTAAATCTGCTATTAATATTTTACCATCAGTGGCACCGGCACCGGTGGCAAACCCGTTGTAGTGAAGCGTAAATGTAGTAGCGCTAGATTTATTTACGTTGGCTACCATCGTAAAGTCAGCCGAGGAAAGACTTACAATGTCGGGTTGATTATCGGCGTTAAGGTCTCCGGTAGCCACTTGGTAGTGGTCGTTCAGCCCGGATGCATTAGTGCCGGCGTTGAAAAAACTGGTGCCGGCGTGTGTGGCCATTCTTCCAAAAAACCAACCTGCATTTGGGTACGAAGCGGCAGCAGTTACATCTATCATACCATCAGCATCAAGGTCAGCGGCAGCAATGCCACGAAACAAATACGATGGCGCTCCGCCAATTGTATGAGCATTACCGGCCCCTATACTAATACTTCCAGATGTAGAATTATTCGCTCTTGTAAAGAAAGTAGTGGTGCCATTAGATTCCATAATATCCAACTTGCCGTCTGTAGTAATATCAGCAATGTCGAAATAAGTACTTGTTCGGTTGTTGGCATCTACCGGGTTGGCAAAGCTGGCAACGCTTGCCGTGCTGGTGTTGCGCAGAATGCCCAGGTTGCCGCTAGTTCTGGTAAAAACTGCATCAGCTTTGCCGTCGTTGTCCATATCTGCCATACGCAGCCGTACTGGCCCGTTTATGCCAGCGTTTGCCACCGCAGTACGCACCCCAAAGGTTGTGGCTGTTACCATGCCTGCCGAATGGGTAATCCGAAACGGCTGGGCTGTTCTCACCAGCCGCCCACTGCTGATATTGACCACTGTGAGGTAATCGCTTACAGCGCCATTTGGAATTGTGCAGGTTATGCTTGTTGTATTTGCCGCACTAACCGTGGCCTTTAAGCCACCAATAAACACCGCTGTACCCGATGTATTGCTAAAGTTAGTTCCGGTAATTGTGAAACTGCCGCCAATGGTGGACGTAGTTGGACTAATTGAGATAATGGTTGGTGCAGCGTTTATGTAATTAAAAAATGTGCCGCTAGTATTGGTTGCAATCGCATTTGTGATGCTGATCGGGCCAGAGCCTCCCGTGCCAACTACTGCATTTATGGTAGTGGCATTAACTACAGAAAAAGACAATGCTGGCGCCTGCCCAAAACTTACAGCAGTAGTGCCGGCGAAATTAGTTCCGGTAATCGTTACCGTTGTATTAATGCCACCCGAGGTGGGGGTAAACGATGTGACGATAGGGAACTGTGCCTTGGCCAATAATGATGAGAGCAACACGCAAAATACCAACAGTAATGGTTTGGTACTACCGGAAATGTAGCTAAAGCGTCCTAACAAATTGAATTTGTTCATTGCAAATAATTTTTGCAACGATACGGTTGAACGCAGTGCAGTGTTTCTACCATTTCACCAATTGCTTCATTTCCACCACGAAATGAAGCAATTGGTTTTTCAAGCCTTGTCTGGTTTTTCAAGCCAAACGCTTGTTCCCTTTCTCGAATTCTATGTTTTGTGCTTACCTGTAACTGCACTCCCCGGTTTTTGTTATAGAAATAACTAAGAAGCTGTTTTACATACCTTCCAGCTTTTCAAGCAAAAAAGCACTTTTTTCACGGCTTACAGGCAGTGTGGTACCATTGCTAAGCTCTACGGTACCGCCTTCGCCCCGGCTAAATTTTTTTATGTGGTTAATGTTAACCAGGTAGCTGCGGTGTATGCGAAAAAAATTGGTTTTAGTGGCCAGTTTTTCTTCAAAATATTTCAGCTTTCGGCTGGTGGTCATTTTTTTACCTGTTGTTAAAAAAAGCTCGGTATAGGCGCCTTCAGCTTCTATATATACCAGATCTTCCGCACCTATCAGCGTAAAACCATTGCTATCGGGTATGGCCAGGCGGCTAGAGGCATCAGGTTGTAAGGTATTGGCCAATTGTTGATAATGAAGTACTTGCTGCTGTGGCGTTTGGTTTTTTACCTTATTTACTGCATTAACAAGTTCTGTTATTTGTAAAGGTTTTAGCAGGTAATCTATTGCGTTTAGCTTAAAAGCCTGCACGGCAAAATCGTTGTAGGCCGTTGTAAAAATGATGTTGAATTGTATATCGTCCGCATCAAAAAAGTCAAGTATTTCAAGGCCGCTGTGGCCTGGCATTTCAATGTCGAGAAATATAATGTCGGGTTTGGTTTTGTGTATGAGTTTAACACCATTGGGCAGGTCTTCGGCATCGCCGCAAAGTGTTACTTCCGGACAGTTTTCGGCCAGTATGGTGGCTAGTAATTGCCGGGCTCTTTTCTCGTCATCTATTATAATCGCTTTCACGGTGTGTAATGTGTTTTTTTGTACTAAATAAATGTTGCGGGTGTAAATGTAATTTTTACAAAATGAATAAAACGGCCCCCAAACGTATTTTCATTCGGGAAGCCGTTTCTATTTTGAATGGGTGTGCGTTTTTCTGATTTTATTGTTTAATAAATCTGGCTGTAACTATTACAGCATTTCGGCCATTAACTTCTACATAATAAATTCCTCCTGCATAGTTAAGTGCAATGGAGTGTATGCAATCAATACAGTTATAAGAGTAACGGTTTTTTGATGTTTAGCATTGTTTCTGAAATTAGATGCCGAAAATGAAACAATGCTTATATGAAGTGCATAATGGTTTTGTGAGATGAGGTTTATTTTTCACCAAAACGGGTTTTGGCTTCATGGTGTAAAATGCTACAGCGGTATCCTAAGCACCACCGTAGTGCCTGTGGGCAAATAATTGGCATCCTCTTTATCGATGTATACGATGCCAATTTTTTCTTTTCGGTTAATGTTAAGCAGGTTCAGCCTTGTTTCGTTAGCCTGTGTGCTAAAGGAGGTAAAACGTTCCTTTCGCCGGGCATTTATCTCTTCGCTTTTCTTTCGGCCTATGCCATTATCGTCCACTATTATTTTAAGCATTGCCAAACTTTCCATTTCAAAGCGAATGGTAAGTTGGCGGTCGTCCTTTTTATGCAGCAGGCCATGCTTAATGGCATTTTCTACATATGGTTGTATAATCATACTTGGTATGCGTACCTGTATGGCATTTACGTTGGCGGCTTTACTTAGCACATATTCCAGTTTGTCTTCAAAACGCATTTTTTCCAGCTCCAGATACAGTTCCAGTGATTTTATTTCTTCGTCCAGCGTTACATTTTCTTTATTGCTCATGTCCAATACGGTCCGCATCAGATGGCTGAATTTACCCATGTAGGCATTGGCTTCATTTTTATTATTACTAAAAATAAAACTTTGTATGGTGTTCAGTGCATTGAAAATAAAGTGTGGATTCATCTGCGATTTAATGCTACTGAGCATACTTTTTTGCAGGTCTTGTTCCAGTTGCAACTTCTGTTCCAGCAGGGTATTGGTTTTACGAATACTATTGATACGCCGCTGCATCATAAGGTAAATTATAAAGGCGGTAAAAAACGATAAGGGTAATATAAACCAAAGCCTTTTGTAAAATGGGGCCTCAATAAAAAAACGACACTGCACCACTTTTTGCGAAACAAAACCATCTTCATTATAGGCCCTTAGCTGCACAGTATAGCTGCCCGGCGAAAGCGATGGAAGATTTAGTTCCCGGGCATCTTCTTCCAGTTGCTGCCATGGGTTTTGGTTGATGCTGTACTCTACTTTTATTTTTTTGTCGGCCCTAAAAGCCAGCACCGAAAAATCTATCACTATAGCATTTTCTTTATACGAAAGCTTTGTGGTGCTGTCTATTTTTAGCCCTGTTTCTACTAGGCGAAGGCTGCCAATTTCAATTCGGGGGGCGGTTTCGTTCAGGTGGTTTTGCGTTTCTGATAAAACGGCCAAACCTGCCGTAGTGGCTATATACACTTTTCCGTTCTGTACTAAAATATCTTTTAACTCGGCACGTGGAAGGCCATCGGTATAATCAAATTTTTGAGTGGTGCCATCTACCTCATCATACACTTGCAGCAGTTCGTCGCTTATCATCCAAATTTTGTTGCCGCTTTTTTGAAACTTATAAACCGTGTTGCTTATCAGCCCTTCTTTTGTGCTGATGTTTCTTTCTATTTTATTGTTACCAAGTATAAATATGCCATTGCTAAAAGTGCTTACATACACTTTACCTCCTGCACTTTTTATTTGTGTTGCAAAAATTTCTTCTTTACCGTTTTTAATAATACCTGTACCGGAAGGATTCCAATACAAAAGCCCTTTTGTGGTAGCTGCAAAAATGGTGCTGTCTGCTTCGTTATAAGCCACATAGCGGCCCCGTGTGGCTGTGGCAAGGTCATAGCGAACTTCATCTCCAATAGCCATTTTACTAATATATGGCTGTAACCATACCGGCGGCGTGGCATTATTATTTTTGGGTACCGGCAGCAAGCTGATGCCTGATGTATAAGCAACTGCAAAAAAATTACTATTAATAGCTACAGAACTTTTTACACTTAGTCCACTTAAAAATCCGGACTTTCCATTTTGCAGCAAGTAAGTTTTATCACCGCAGTATATAATGCGTTTATCCGCTGCCTGATATAAGCTTATGGCTTCATGGGTAATGTTGGCATCGAATATTCTTGAAAATAAATTTGTTTTTGTGTCCATTTGTAATACCTGATTCTGGGCGGTTCCGGCCAGCAGGTTTGCCTGTGTAGAGCCTGGGCTTAAAACACTAATGCTTCCGGCATTTGCAAACAGGCGCACATTAATCTCAGGCACCACCAAAATGCCATTACCAATAGTACTGAACCAATAATTGTTTTCTTCATCTTTAAATACACCAGATATATTCTTGTCTTGAAAAAAGCAGTGGCCATTGTAAAGTGGCTGCATGTTCTCATTAAAGCAATACGCACCTTTAGAGGTGGCCAGCCAGGTTTCTTTTTCTGCAATGTTTACTACATTTTGCATAAAAAGGTCTTTGGGTAAAAGCAATCGAAGCGTCTCATTCTTTTGGATGGGGAATACATAAGGCCATACAGACCTTGTAACCTTAAAAAACCCGCTGCCCGTTTTTGTAATAAAAAAACCAGATTGCAAATTATGATTGTCTAAATATGAAGTAAGGCTTTTTCCATCGAATTTAAAAACATGTTTAGCTCCTAAAAAAAAGGCGCTTCCCCTTTCTGTATAATGATTTTGAGAAATTACTTCCCCGAAATTAAAACTGTTAATGCGGTTGTTGTTAATGTCAAAAGCCCTCAGATTATCGTCTGTAAGCGAAAGCAGCACATCGCCATCTAAAATACTGGCCGAACGAAAACTACCCGTGGAGGGCAGTGAGGTGCAGCGTTGCAGCGAATCGCCTTCGGTATAAAAAAAATTGCCTGTAAAATCCTG
>JAYUTQ010000683.1:0-2388 GCA_043755055.1 Chitinophagaceae bacterium
AAAGACCTGAAAGAAATTACAAAAGGCGGCACAAATTCCGGTAATATTACAATGGATAAAGATGCAAAGTATTTGTACTTTACAAAATTGGGTGGCCTCGGCCGTATAGATTTAAAAACAAGTTTGCCGGAATCTTTGCCATTTGTGGCTAAGATGAAAATAGATTATACCGCTGAGCGTACACAAGTGTACGAAGAAGCATGGCGTGCCATTCGTGATGGATATTACGATCCGAAATTTCATGGAAACGATTGGAATAAACTCCATGACAAGTATAAGGAGCGGACTGTAAACGCCAGCACCAGCAACGATTTTAGAGACATGTTTAATTTGTTGTTAGGCGAACTAAATAGTAGCCACATGGGCCTTACTGTGCCAGACCGCACAGAAACACAAAGGGATGCTACCGGCATGTTAGGAACGGAATTAATACCCGTAAACGGTGGGGTAAAAGTGAGCCACGTAGTGCCGGAAACGCCAGCCGATAAGGCCATTAGTAAACTAAACGATGGCGATGTGATTACTGCATTAAATGGCGCTGCCATTGATAATAACGATAACTTTTTTGAAAAGTTAAATGGCCTTGTAGGCGAAAAAGTATTGCTGAATGTAAATGGTACCGATGGAAAACAAAGAGAAGTTGTGATACGTCTTACTGCAAGTATTAGTAATAATTTGTATACAGAATGGGTGGATGCCAGAAAAAAACTGGTTGATAAGTTTTCCAACGGCCGCCTTGGTTATATCCATATTAAGGGCATGGATTTCCCAAGCTTCGAAGTGGTAGAAAGAGAATTTACCGCAGCAGGTTTTGGCAAAGAAGGATTAGTGATAGATGTGCGTTACAATGGAGGTGGCAGCACAACCGATTACCTGATGACCATCCTCAATTACAAGCAACATGCTTATGCCATACCACGTGGTGCAAGTAATGATTTAGAGAAAGACAAAAAGAAATTCCGTGATTATTACCCAATAGGCGAACGCCTTGTTTATGCTGCCTGGACAAAGCCTTCTGTCGCTTTATGCAACGAAGGAAGTTATAGTAATGCAGAGATTTTTTCGCATGCCTATAAAACTTTAGGCATCGGCAAACTAGTTGGCTTGCCTACTAATGGTTCAGTAATTTCTACCGGAGCCAAAGGCTTAATGGACGGTTCTTCAGTGAGGCTTCCAGGCCGTGGATGGTTTACAAAGGCAACCGATCAAAATCAGGAATTGGGCCCTGCCGTGCCAGATATCATTGTAGAAAATGAACCCGATTGGATTGCTAAAGGAACAGATGCACAACTTAAAAGAGCAGTAGAAGAATTGCTAAAAGATATAGAAGCGAAAAAATAAAAATTTCGATTTTAATTGTAAAGGGTTGCCAGCAAATGTTGGCAACCCTTTTATTTTACTCAAAAATTTGCTGCTCATCTCTATCCTGCACGTGTAATTTACGGATGAAATCATCATAGCCATCATCATCGTGATTGCTATAGGCACCGTAAGCATCGGCACTGTATCCAATTAGTCCATCTTTAGCTTCAATAATGTACAATATAGAAGAATCAGAGGGATCTGATTCACTTTCGAAACGAAAGGTTTTAATTATGGTGAGCTCATCGGCCTGGTAATGTTTACCATTGGTACCTTCAAATACTTTGTCCACCATTTTAAATTCATTGTCTTGTCGCTTAATACGCAGCTTTTCAATAATCTGGCTTAACGTACTCATTTGGGTTGGTCTTTCGTTAATAGTATTTTCCATAATTTTTATTTTTTGGTTCACTACAAATGCCCAAACTATATGCCACAAATGCGCCTAAAATGTTAATGCAATAACCACCTAACTTTCAGTTTTGTATAAATTTCCACAATAGATTTGAAAGTAGTATGTGAAAATTATTCCCCATTTTGGCAAAACGATTTGGTTGGTTTATTCCCACTTATAAAAATTGGTATGCCGTAAACATTTACTGGATGAAATGCTGGTTGCGAATCTAATACCAACAGGTATACATATTTAAATAATGCACAATTCGTTGTTTGTCAGCCTATACGAAATTTGGCTGCTATAAGACAATGATTGTCAAATAGTCCTTACCGGTAAAAATGATGTTTTACATCCGGTTGTAGAAGTCTTTGAGCCGGGAGGCTTTGCTTTGTATTTTACAATGGCCACACTTATTCATAATCTTTGGAATGAATTTACAGAAAAGAACACGGGTAGTAATGTTGCTTTTATGCTGGACGATGCTGTATTGGTTTGCCCTAAAATATCCGATCCCATTCCGAATGGAAATACACAATTGATTTCTAAAGCACGTACCATTTTGTTGGCCATAGTATTTGTTTTGAAAACAGATACTTTAAGCGGCAATAATATCAAATGGACGTATAGTT
>JAYUTQ010000684.1:0-2384 GCA_043755055.1 Chitinophagaceae bacterium
GTGCAAAAATTATTATTGTACAAATACAAATATTAGTCCAAGATTATAGCCAGGTTTTTCAAACCATTAATTGCCACAAGGCTTCAACAGACGTTACCGGAAGGTTGCAATTATAATCTTTGCAAAGAAAAATTTGATTTACACCATCATTAGTCCACCTGCCCCTTAGTAACGGAAATTCTTCATATGCTTTATGCTGGCTTTGTAAAACTTTATTGGGGCAATATTTGCTCAGAACTTCATTTACAAAAGCTTTATTTGTTATACCCGAAACTACAATTTCGTAAGTACCGTAAACCATTGGCTGTAGCAAACAACTCCAATTAGAAAAAGATGTTGGATAACGCAAAGATGTTGTTGCAACTATTTCTATCATTTTTATAGCATATTCTTTCCATGCATTTTTATCGAAAACAATAGCCAGGTAGTAAAGATTAGCAGCCATCGTGCTGTTGCCAGAGGGAGTGGCCCCATCGTACCATTCTTTTTTTCTTAGAATAATATCGGTTTGCCATACTGGTGTGTAAAAGAAAAATGGTGTTTCAGCATCTTTAAAATCATCAAATATTTTTTCGGTGTAAAGCCTTGCCTTGAAAAGGTATTGATTGTTGCCGGTTACTTCGGCCAAATTTATAAGTGCCTGCACATAAAAAGCCATATCGTCCAGAAACGCAGGGTTTGCGGCTACCTTTTTATAGTTATGGTAAAAAGTTCCTGCATCATCCATTAAATACTTTTCTATAAAATTATATGCCTGCTCCGCCATTACTATATAGCCGTCATTTTGTAAGGCAGCAAAAGCTTTACAACAGGCTGTTATCATTAAAGCATTCCAGCCCATTATTATTTTATCATCCAGTAATGGCATGGTTCTTTTTGCCCTTTGGGCTAATAATTTTTGCCGACAATTTTCCAGTACAGTTTCTGTTTCTCCTGTATTTAATTGATGTAATAAGCAAAATTGCTGCAAGGGAGTTTTTACCCAAAGAATGTTGGTTTCTTCCCAATTGCCATGTTCTGTTATATCGTAAAAGTTACAGAACAGTTCTGCATCTTCTTTTAAGATTGTTGCCACTTCAGCCCTGCTCCAAACATAAAATTTCCCTTCTACCCCTTCGCTATCTGCATCGTAGGCACTGTAAAAACCACCTGCTTCGGTTTGCCAGTATTGGCTTATAAAAGCCATGGTTTGTTCTATTGTTTGCCGGTATAATGCTGCACCTGTTAGCTGATAAGCTTCGCTAATGACAGAGATGAGCAATGCGTTATCATAGAGCATTTTTTCGAAGTGTGGCACCAGCCATTCGTTATCGGTACAGTACCGGGCAAAGCCGCCACCCAACTGATCGTACATGCCGCCGCAAATCATCTTATCGAGGCTTAGCAGGGCATGATGTAAAGCCGCTTCGTTTTTGGTAAAATGATACTGCCGCAGCAAAAACTGTATGCTCATGGTTTGCGGAAATTTTGGAGCCTTACCAAAACCACCCCAAACCGAATCAGCATTTTTTAGCAGATTTTCTGCAATGGTTTCCAACTGTTCCTTTGTAAAAATGGCATCTTCAGTTTTGGCATTACCAAACATGTTGCTTGTGCGAATATGCTCCGTAAGGTTTTCTGCCTGTGCTATTATTTCTGTAGGTTTTTCCTGCCAGGCCTGATTGATGGATTGCAGCACTTCCTTCCAGCTACTTCGGCTGTAAGCCCGTACCGGCGGAAAATAAGTGCCTCCATAAAATGGCTTGGCTTCCGGGGTAAGAAATACATTGAGTGGCCACCCTCCGCTTCCACTAATCATTTGAACTGCGTCCATGTATATGGCATCTATATCCGGCCGCTCTTCCCGGTCTATTTTAATATTGATAAACAGCCGGTTCATAATATCTGCCGTGGCCTGATCTTCAAAACTTTACCTTTCCATTACATGGCACCAATGGCAGGCTGAGTAGCCAATACTTACAAGGATGGGCTTGTTTTCTGTCTTTGCTTTTTGCAGTGCTTCGTCGCCCCATGGGTACCAATCTACCGGATTATGGGCATGTTGCAGTAAATAAGGGCTTGTTTGGTTAATGAGGCGATTCAATATGATTGACTTTTATAAATGTGTACAACTAATTTACAAACTGTAGCAAAAATAAAACCCAAATGACCGGAGCATTTGGGTTTTAGAAATATTTGAATAAAACTATTTTATTTTTTCTCTGCTAATTGTTCTTTTAAAAACTTCTCTATGGCAGCCACCATGCTTGGTGCAGCGGGTAGTGGGGCTTTAATTTGTAATTGCAAACCGGCTTCTTCCACTGCCTTGGATGTATTGGTTCCAAAAGCGCCGAGCACTGTTCCGTTTTGTTTAAACTTGGGCATATTGTCAAAAAGGCTTTTTA
>JAYUTQ010000685.1:0-2383 GCA_043755055.1 Chitinophagaceae bacterium
AGTACTTTAGCTTCTTAAATAATTGATTATGCATAAAATTACCACTCTCATTTTGCTGCTCTTTGCGGCCATCATTACAAATGCTCAAAACCTGCTTACTCCAGATCAACTATGGAAATTTGGCAGGGTTAGCGGTAAAGGCATTTCTAAAGATGGAAAGTTTGTAGTGTACAATGTAAGCACTCCAAGTGTAGAAGATAATAAAAGCAGCAGCAAAACTTATATGATACCCATTAGCGGCGGAAATGCAATATGGGTAGCCAAAACAGACAGCCTGCTTACCAATTCCAAAATTTCGCCAGACGGTAAATACTCCATTTACAGTGAAGATGTAAAGGTAAATAAAGTAACCGGCACCGACTTTTACCCAACACTTTCCAAAAGCAATGTATCCGTTTACGACCAACTGAATTATCGCCATTGGGATGAGTGGGAAGATGGCAAATTTGGCCATGTTTTTATAAAAAATATGAGCCCGGGTATTGCCGCAACCCCGGTAGACATAATGGTTAACGAACCTTACGATTGCCCACTAAAACCAGATGGTGGCGATGAAGATTTTGTGTGGAGCAATGATGGTAAAAAAGTGGTATATGCCACCAAGAAAAAAGCCGGAACCGCTTATGCTGTAAGTACCAATACCGATTTATATGCATACGATTTGGCAAGCGGAACTACTACCAATCTTACTGCTGATAACAAAGGTTACGACCTGCAACCGTCTTTTAATAAAAGTGGTGCCATGGCGTATTTGCAAATGAAACGTGATGGCTACGAAGCCGATAAGCAAGACATAATAGTAAGCAGCACAAATGGCAAAATAAACCTTACCAAGGGCCGTGACGATATACATGTAGAAGGCTACAAATGGAGTGAGGATGGTAGTACCATTTTCTTCTATGCCCCAATTAACGGCACTTTGCAGTTGTTCAGCGTAAATTATCCGGGAATGCTGATGGTAATGCCACAGATAAAACAACTAACAAAAGGCGATTTTGATATTAACGGTATTGTGGGCCAAAGCGGCAACATGCTGGTAGTAAGCCGTACCGATTTTAACCATGCAGCCGAACTCTATACCGTGGAAATTAGTACCGGAAACATAACACAATTAACACATGTAAATGACGAAGCTTATTCACAACAAGCTATGTGCAAAACCGAACGCCGTTTTGTAAAAACGGTGGATGGAAAAAACATGTTGGTATGGGTTGTGTATCCTCCAAATTTTGACAAAACAAAAAAATACCCAACCCTACTTTACTGCCAGGGCGGGCCGCAAAGTCCGTTAACACAATTCTATTCTTTTAGGTGGAATTTATCGCTAATGGCCAGCAATGGTTACATAGTAGTAGCGCCTAACCGCCGTGGCATGCCCGGCCATGGCACCAAGTGGAATGAGCAAATAAGTAAAGACCATGGCGGCATTGTAATGCAGGATTACCTGAGTGCCATTGATGCTTTGAGCAAAGAAAGTTTTGTAGATAAAAATCGCCTTGGCTGTATAGGTGCAAGCTATGGCGGATACAGCGCCTTTATGCTTGCAGGCATGCACAATAAGCGTTTTAAAACATTTATAGCCCACGATGGCATCTTCGATTTCCGAAGTATGTACGGCACTACAGAAGAGCTTTGGTTCCCCGATTGGGATTATGGCGGGCCATATTGGGATACCAAAAATGCAGCAACACAAAAATCGTATGCCAAATTTTCGCCAAGTAATTTTGTAGCCAAATGGAATACACCCATCCTGATATTCCACGGTGCCAAAGATTACAGAGTGCCTTTAGAGCAAGGCATGCAGGCATTTCAGGCAGCACAGTTATTGGGCATTAAAAGCAAACTGGTAGTACTGCACGAAGAAAACCATTGGGTGCTACGTGCACAAAATGCACAAGTATGGCAGGCGGAGTTTTATAAATGGCTGAAGGAGACGTTGTAGGTCAGTTATATAATGAGTCATTGGAACATTGCATGGTTCAGCCCGAAAAACTCTCTGCGTTTTAAATTAACGCAGATAATATTCTATATTGATATCTTGTTGTCATGTATTTCTTCAGTATCCTTTCTTTTACCCACCTAAAACCCTTTCATGAAAAACACCTTTTTTATTAAGCCCCGATTATACGCTACTGTAGCGATAGTTACTGTTTTAATAAGCATGACGGTGTGTTATAAATGCTATAGTCAGTTAAATACACCACAGCAATGGAAAGACATACGTGCTGCAAGAGAGGCTAATGAATCGTATAACCGCCAAATGAGGGATAACCAGGAAAAATGGCGAAATGAACGATATGCTGAAGAAAGAAAATCAAACAAATACCCATCATCAAGCACAAATGAGCCAAAGCCAAAAATCACTTACAAACAAAATACCAGT
>JAYUTQ010000686.1:0-5249 GCA_043755055.1 Chitinophagaceae bacterium
TTGAAAAAAGCGGCGTCTTGCTGGATGCCAATGATGATGCAACAGTTATCCCAATCATAAACCCGGGCTATTACGAACAACTGAAAGCCGAACAAAAAATATTTGCAGGCATGATACCAAAACTTGACAATGCCTTTGCTGCCATTAGTAGTGGGGTTGAAAAAGTGATCATTGGAAAAGCCGAACAACTACATGCATTAATTTCCGGCAGCGCCGGCACAACGATAACTTATGAGTGACAAAATAAATATTTCCCCTTTAGGGGACAGGGGCAACAAACTTTCTTTAGATGCAATTGAGTTACTTAAGCAACTAATTGCAACGCCTTCCTTTTCCAAAGAAGAAAATGATACAGCTGAAATTATCTGTGCTTTTTTTGCGGACCGTAATATTCCTTTTGCCAGGGTAGGCAATAATATTTATGCTAAGAATAAGCACTACGATGTGGTGAAGCAAAGCATACTGCTGAACAGCCACCACGATACCGTAAAGCCCAACAAGGGCTACACTATGGACCCATTTACCCCGATAGAAAAGGATGGTAAATTGTTTGGCCTTGGGAGTAATGATGCCGGAGGTTGCCTGGTATCACTTATCGCAACATTTCTTCATTTTTACAATCAGGAAAATCTTAGATACAATGTGGTATTTGCTGCAAGTGCCGAAGAAGAAATTAGCGGCGTAAATGGGATAGAACTGGTGCTGCCATACCTTGGTGCCATTGAGTTTGGAATTGTGGGCGAACCTACTAAACTGGAGATGGCCGTGGCCGAACGTGGCCTTATGGTAATCGACTGTACAGCAAATGGAAAGGCTGGCCACGCAGCTCGTAAAGAAGGGGAAAATGCATTATATAAAGCTTTAGATGATATTAACTGGATCCGGAATTACCAGTTCGAAAAAATAAGCCCTTTATTAGGCGAAAGCAAGATGACCGTTACAGTTATTGATACGGACAACAAGCAGCACAATGTAGTACCTGCTCAATGCAAGTTTGTTATAGATGTGAGGGTAAATGAGCTTTACACTTTCGAAGAAATACTGGACGAACTGAAGCAAAACCTGCAAAGCCAGTTTAAGCCCCGCACCACCAGGATGAAGAGTACCTCTACCCCACTCGACCATATTATTGTAAAGGCCGGTATGTCTTTGGGCCGTGGTTATTATGGTTCGCCGACTACCAGCGATAAAGCACTGATGCCATTTTGCACATTAAAAATGGGCCCCGGTGATAGTGCCAGAAGCCATACTGCTGATGAATACATTTATTTGTCGGAGATTGAAGAAGGAATAGATACCTATATTAAATTGATAGAAAAAATAAACTAACTGGCTAACAGATAACCGGCAACTATTATGAAACTCTGGCAAAAAGATACTACTTCAACATCTGCATTGGTTGAAGCATTCACGGTAGGCAAAGACAAAGAATTTGACGCTGTATTGGCTCCTTTTGATGTACAAGGCTCTATGGCTCATGTTCAGATGCTAACGGAAGCAGGCTTGCTCACAACTGAAGAAAATGTTGCAGCACAGGCTGCTTTAAAAATAATTTTACTGGAGGTTTCTGTTGCAGGGTTTCAATTGCCCAACCATGTGGAGGATATCCATTCTTATGTAGAGTTATTGCTTACAGAACGTATCGGCGAAGCCGGTAAAAAAATACATACAGGCCGCAGCCGAAACGATCAGGTGGCGGTTGACATTAAACTTTACCTGAAGGCCGAAGTATTGAGCATCAAAGATGAAACAAAGCAATTGTTCGACCTTTTTATTGCTCTCAGTAATCAACACAAAGATCTGCTGTTGCCCGGCTATACCCACCTGCAAATAGCTATGCCATCATCATTTGGAATGTGGCTTGGGGCTTATGCCGAAAGCCTTTTGGATGATATGGAAATGCTGGCTGCTACTTATCAAATCACTAACAAAAATCCGCTCGGAAGTGGTGCTGGCTATGGTTCTTCGTTTCCGCTTAATAGAAAACGTACTACTGAATTACTATACTTTAGAACGCTTAACTGGAACAGTGTATATGCACAAATGAGCCGTGGCAAAACGGAGAAAGCAGTTGCAACAGGCATCGGTTATATAGCAGCAACACTAAGCAAACTGGCTTACGATTGCTGCCTGTTTATGAATCAAAATTTTGGTTTTATTTCCTTCCCCAACGACCTTACTACCGGAAGCAGCATTATGCCACATAAAAAAAATCCTGATGTGTTTGAACTCATCAGGGCCAAATGCAACCGTATACAGAGCATACCAAACGAGCTCACTTTACTTATCAATAACCTTCCCAGTGGCTATCACCGGGACATGCAACTGACCAAGGAAATCCTTTTCCCAGCCATGGAAGATTTAAAGGCTTGCCTGCAAATGATGCAACTGATGCTGAGCCATATGCAGGTGAAGGAAAACATACTCGACGACCCCAAATACAAATACCTGTTTACCGTAGAAGCCATGAATGAATTGGTAAATAAAGGCATTACTTATCGTGATGCCTACAGGCAAATTGGGAACGATGTGGAAGCCGGAACATTTACCTACAATTACCAGCAACTACACCATACACATGAAGGCAGCATAGGTAATTTATGCAACGAAGAAATTAGTAATGAGATGGAAAAAGTTATGGAAAAGTTCTCGTAGCTAAAACGCTGCATTTATTCACCCAGCATTTGTTTTGCCTTATCAAGTGCAACAAAAAACTTTTCTTTCATTTTGAGCGCTTTTGCTTTCTGGTCTTCAAAATAAGCGGTACGTTCTTCGGTGGTGGGCAGTTTAGGTTCTGCCGTAAAGCCTTCCATCCAGTCGTTCATGCCTTTTTCTGCAAGTTTTAATTCAAAAAGCAAACTATCTACCCTTTGCTTAAATTCTTTTGTACCGGCCATGCCGCTCTTCTTTATTAATTGAGCCACCGAATCCAACTGCTGTTGTGCCTTTTTTTGATAGCCAATTATTTTACCCATTTTAGGCATTACCTCATCATGAATATCTAATGCCTCAGTGTAAGCACTATCTTCTTTGGTCATTACTTTTTTTGTGGCGTCATTACCGGAATTAGTGGTATTTGCTTCTTTACAGCCAAAAGCTATAATACAAAATATAGTAAGAAAGGTGTAGAGTAGTGATTTCATTATTATCTGTTTTCAACTTCAAATATCACTAATATTCTTTGTTGCCAATTGGCCAATTTCATTGGCTTTACCATCCCGTCATCAATCAAACAAATCCGAACTCAGGTACCTGTCGCCTCTGTCGCAAACGATGAATACGATAACGCCTTCGGTTAATTCTTTGGCTATTTCTATGGCGGCATGTGCGGCTCCGCCACTGCTCATACCGCTAAAAATAGCTTCTTCTCTTGCCAGTTTTTTGGCCATTATACGGGCATCTTTTTCTGCTATGTCAAAAACCCTGTCTACCCGGCTGCGATTAAATATGGTGGGCAAATAGGCCTCCGGCCATTTGCGGATGCCGGGAATTTTAGAACCGTCCGTAGGCTGACAGCCCACAATTTGAATGTTGGGGTTTTGCTCTTTTAAATATTGCGAAACGCCCATAATGGTTCCGGTTGTACCCATGGAAGAAATAAAATGTGTCACTTTTCCCTGCGTATCATTCCATATTTCAGGGCCGGTGGTTTGGTAGTGCATTTTAGGGTTATCTGGGTTACCAAACTGGTTCAGCATCAGGTATCCGCCTTTGGCCACCTGGGCATTGGCGTAATCAATGGCACCTTCCATAGATTGCTCTTTTGGGGTAAGAATAACTTTGGCACCAAAGGCTTCCATGGTTAAAACCCTTTCCCGGGTGGCATCTTCGGGCATTATTAGTTCAATTGGTACATTAAATAAACTGGCTATCATGGCTAGTGCAATGCCGGTATTGCCACTTGTGGCTTCTACTAAAGTAACGCCATCTTTTATTTCGCCCCGGTCTAAAGCGCCTTTTATCATGCCGAAGGCAGCACGGTCTTTTACGCTGCCGCCGGGGTTATTTCCTTCCAGTTTGCCATAAATGGTTACGTTTTTATTGGGGTTTAGCTTTTTAAGTTCTACTAAAGGTGTATTGCCAACGAGGTCTAAAATTCCGGACATGGGTATATATTTATGAGGTACAGTAATGGTTTATTTGTCAAAATAAAATCATTGTGACTAGTAAAAAATGTATTGTCTATAGAATTAGTAGCGTTTTATGATGAATGACTGATTTGGTAGCGTTAGGGATTGCAGCGGAAAGCCCGTAACGCCGCCAACAACTGCAACACTTGCGAAGCTTTGGTGCTTGTATGCGGCGGCGGACTTGTAGCGGAAAGCCCGCCGCCGCCCTGCATTTTGCGGCGGAACGCCCAGATTGTTTTACGAAACGAGTTTAACCCGGCTTTCGATTTATGATACCAATAAAAAATGGGAACCAATTTTCATTGATTCCCATTTGTATGTTTTTGTAAAACTTATTGCTGCGGAGCTTGTGGCCTTGCACCTTGTTCAGGTTGTGGCATCAATACTTTGCGGCTTAACTTAAACTTACCCGTTTTAGGGTCGGTGCCGGTCAATTTTACTTTGATTACTTCTCCTTCGCTCAATACACCTTCAAGTGTATCAAGGCGTTTCCAGCTTACTTCGCTAATGTGGAGCAAGCCTTGCTTGCCGGGCATAAATTCTACAAACGCACCATAAGGCATAATGCTCTTAACGGTTGCTTCGTACACATCTCCCACTTCAGGAACCATAACGATGCCTTTAATCCAGCTTAATGCTTTATCAACGCCTTCTTTATTGGCACCAAAAATTGATACTTCGCCACGTTCATTTTTCTCTTCTATGTTGATGGTGGTACCGGTTACTTTCTGCATTTCCTGTATCACTTTACCACCTGGCCCGATTACCGCACCGATAAATTCTTTATCAATGGTAAGCTTCACCATGCGTGGAGCATGTGGCTTGTAATCCTCACGGTGTGCAGGTACACACTCGTACATGGCATCCAATATATGCAGGCGGCCACGTTTTGCCTGGCTCAATGCCTGACGCATAATATCCATGCTCAATCCGTCTACCTTGATATCCATTTGTACACCGCAAATACCATCACGGGTTCCGGTTACTTTAAAGTCCATATCACCTAAATGATCTTCATCACCCAGGATATCGGTTAAAATTGCGAAATCATCTCCTTTTTTAATCAATCCCATCGCAACACCACTCACGTGCTTTTTTAAAGGAACACCTGCATCCATT
>JAYUTQ010000687.1:0-2382 GCA_043755055.1 Chitinophagaceae bacterium
TGGTAAAATCGGTGTACAGTTATTTGGGCTATTATAATGTGTGCCACCTTGGCGGAGAAATTATTAACCCGGCCAAAAACATACCTCGTAGTATGTTTATCTCCATTATTGGTATTACCATTTTATATCTCGGCATGAACATAGCCGTTACAAGCATCATTCCCTGGCAGGAAGCAATGGGCAACAAGTATGTGGTAAGCACTTTTGTAGAACGCATAAGTGGTAATGCCGCTGCTAATGTGGCTACGATTTTGATTTTATGGGTGGCATTTGCTTCTGTATTTTCTGCTACTTTAGGTTACAGCCGCATACCCTACGCAGCAGCGGCTGATGGTAGCTTTTTTAAAGTATTTGGCAAACTCCACCCTACAAAGCATTTTCCACATGTATCCTTAATAATGCTTGGTGCGGTGGCATTTGCATTCAGCCTTTTGTTTAGAATAGAACATGTAATTAGTGCCATACTTGCCATGCGGATTTTGATACAGTTTATTGGGCAGGCCGCAGGTATAATACTGCTTCGCAAAAAAAGAAAAGCTGCGGAGAGGCCTTACAAAATGCCACTTTACCCAATTCCTGTAGTATTGGCAATCATTATTTGGATATTTATTTTTATTAGTACCGGTTGGAAATTTATGCTTGGTGGATTTATTGTAAGTGCATCGGGTGTAGTAGCCTATTTACTTTTAGCAAGGCACAATAAATGGTGGCCATTTGCAGAGCCGATAGATTAATCTGTTGAATCAATTTTACATAAATCATTTATACCATGGTAAAAACAAACACCCACAGCTACCCGAATATTTATGAGTGTAATAGCACTTGTTGCATGGTTCGCATTAGTGCTGTAACTGTTGCTAATGCTGACTCTGCGGCCGCAAACGGGGTTAACAGCATTAGAAATCCTCATCAAATTCTTCAGCTTTTTTACCATTCTCTCTAACACCATTGTGGCTTTAAGCCTTTCCCTTATTTTGATAAAACCGCAATCAAGGTTGGCTGTTTTTTTGCAAAGCCCTCCAGTAAAAACGGCTGTGGCAATGTATATATTGGTGGTGGGCATTGTGTACAATCTTATTCTCCGGGGCTTTAGGGGCACCTACGGGCTGGCAAAAGGTTGCAGATGAATTACTACATGTAGCAGTGCCACTGCTTTATTTACTTTACTTGCTGTTTTTTATTCCCAAAGGGCATTTAGAATGGAAAACGCCCTTCATCTGGTTGCTTTTTCCCATCGGTTATCTTGTGTATTCCATAGTTCGTGGTGGGGTAACCAGGTTTTATCCGTACCGTTTTATAGATGTAAACCAATTGGGCTATGGCTGTACACTAATAAATGCCGGGCTTATGTTCTTTGGTTTTTTACTGTTGGGATTAATTTTTGTAGGTATAGATAAGCTAAGCAAACCATCTGTGGAGAAATAGCCTGTAAGTATCCATAAGAAGCATAGGCATATGTGGTTATTTTTGTGATAGTTATGAAAAGGATTTTAGATTATTCGTTAATTATAACCTCTGTAGGTATTCTAGGTACGGCCTGCGACAATAAACCGGTAACATTAGGCAATGGAGCTAAGGATAATGCAACAGAAAACCCTGTAATTGCTTCGCTAAAAGATCAGATTGCTCAACATCCCGATTCCATAAGGCTCTACGATAAACTGATAGACCAATTTACCACCAATAGAAATTACACTGCTGCTATTGCATGGTGCGATTCGCTGCTAAAACGTAATGAAGACACTAACTTTTCTTACTGGTTTGTAAAAGGCGACTTGCAACGGCAGGCATTACAACTGGAAGATGCAATAGCTTCTTATAAAACATACCTCAATCGCTTTCCCGACGATGAACAGATATTGCTAAACCTTGCAAATACCAACGCCGAAGCAGGAAAAATAGAAAGCCTTGCCCAAAGCGATGCCTTTATTAAAAGAGCAGCAACAAGAGATATTAAAGCGGATGGGTATTTTATAAAAGGCGTTTATTATAGCCGGGTAAGAGAATTTGATAAAGCCATCGAAAACTTTGATCAAACCATTATTAACAGGTACTCTTTTTTAGAAGCTTATCTTGAAAAAGCCATTGCTCAATACGATAAAGAGCAGTACAACGATGCTTTAAAAACATTGGACCAACTGCTTACTGTAAGCCAATCGTACCCCGATGCCTATTATTGGAAAGGCAAGAGCTACGAAGCATTAAGAAAAAATGACGACGCACTTAAAAACTACGAAACGGCCTACAGCCTTGACAAAACTTTTACAGAAGCAAAACAAAAAACAGACAGCTTAAAAAGTTTACGCTAAATCCTACATCATAAATCATAAATCAAAAATCTTCCAATGGCTCTTATTGCTTCTTCTCTACTTGCTGCCAATT
>JAYUTQ010000688.1:0-5241 GCA_043755055.1 Chitinophagaceae bacterium
TGGTTTGGTAGAGAGATAACTTGTACTGTAGCTTGTGTAAGGCCATATATTGCCCGTATCAATAGCCAGGGCCAGGTGCTATCTTCCATTACGGTAAACAATTGCCCCATACCATTTACAGCAAGTGCCAGTTCGCCGTATGCCAGAGCCATTTTTACAGATAGTACAGTTGGTAATACTTTTGTGGGTTTAAATAGTGGAGGTGTTGGGGTGTGTAAACCAGATGGTACTTGGAAAATGCTAACCAGTTCTAACTCTCCATTTCCGGCCGGGGCGGCGGTTAATTTTAATGCCATTACAGAAGTGTATGGTGAAGTTTGGATTGGCACAACTTTGGGTATTTTCGTTTACAACGGTTATGGTTCATTGGATGATGCTGCTTCATTTAAAATGCTCACTACCACCAATGGGTTGCCTACAAATAATATTACCGATATAGCTGTTGATACGGCTCTTTCGAAAATCTGGCTTACCAGCCTTACCGGTGTTAGTCGTTGCGATTATACGCCACCTGCAATAGTAGGTTTCTTGCAAAATATATCCTGTATGGTTTCGCCTGTTGGAAAAGATCAGGCACCATCATTATATTCTAAACTGCAAAAAACACCTATTACACAAAATGTGGTAGTACGGTTAACAGAAAATGGAGAACAAAAAGAGATAAAAAACATTTTAGACCCAAGCGGAAGATTTGAAATGACTGCTGCCCAGCCAAATAAATTGTATGATGTGGAGATTGTTTATCAATCTGTACATGGCCCAATTAAATACACTTTTAACAACATAAGACAAGGTGCATTTTTAGGAGCCATTCCCATTCCTGAAAAATTAATTACAGAAATAAAATCGTTTAAAGCCAATATGGCAAAAAGAGATTTTAAAAAAGAACTAATGTTCAGGCAAGCAATGCCCGTAGAGTTATACGGCTTTGATGTGGGTTATTATGAACACCCCTGGGATGATTTTTTAAGTCTCGGAGGTATAACTGATAATTTACAACGGAGGGTTGACAATCTTGCAGATTACTACTGTGCAATGGCTACGGTATATAAACTTGGCGGCGAGGCTACCGAATTGGCATATCAGGCTGCATCAATTGGCTTTGATTTTATAGAGGCTGTTGTGAGTGCAGCCAGTTCAACCGGAAGTATGAAAAAGGGGGATGCTTATAAGGACCTTAAAATAGAATTCTTTTTTGCTCAGGCTAAAACCTTAAAAGATATCGCATTAGCTGGCCTGATAAAATTGAAAAAAAACACTACTGATCCGGATATTTTAGATCTCATAAAAACCACCACTATAGTAGTAAGCGATTTAAGTGATGCTATTATTAAAACACTCGAAGAGGGGAGATCAGCCGGTCGGGCAAAGTTGTCTTTCGATTTTTTAAAAAAGGGGGCTTCGGCATTACTTGCCAACTCTGTTTTTTATAAGAGATACTGCCAGCTAACCCATGGTATTTTTGTTTATATAGCAGCTTCATCGGCTAATAATTTCCAGTCTCCCCAGTCGTACGATTTAACTTTTAATAAATTGTATAGTTCTTCGTCAGGCTCAATTGCCAAACAATCAGGCGATATGTTTTCTACCACTAAAAGTTTCACTAGTACTGCTTTGTCTATAGCAAAATTTGCAGACTATACTGCAACTATCACAGACCTGGCATCTAAAGTATTACTGGTTACAGGTTATTTAGCTCCCCTGGCCCCTGTACTTAATGGATTATCCAAAATTGCTTCGGGGGTTAATATGGCTTCGTTGTTTGCTGCAAGTACAGCTAACTATGTCAATTCAAAAAATATCCGCAACCTTTCACAAAGTATTCTTCCATCCGCAATGTTGAATACACCAAATCCGGTAGAGGTAATGGGGATTTCAAACGGGGTATCGGCCAATTTTTCAATTACCGATTTATTAAATAGTAAGACTATTTACAATCAGCGGCTAACAGAATTAAAAGCTATTTATGGAATACCAGCGTACGACTCTGCTTCGCTATTCGCCAAGTTAAATCAGCTTGGCAATGCAGATTCAATCTATTCCTCGCAACTCGATATCACTATCAATCAACTATGGTCTGTAGCCGATAGTGCTATTATCAAAATTCCACACTTCCAGACCAGACTTGATGTGGTGATTGATTCATTTGTGTCGAAGCAATACACACATCGCAATGCTTTTTTTTACAAAAACCTTGCTTATATAGCCGATACGGCAAAAAGTATATACACAAATAACTTGTCAATGCTAGCCGATTCTATAATTATTCTGAACGACTCAGCGGTACTCGGTCTTGGCAAATTATTTGACAGCGTTGCTTCAAACAATATATTGTCGCAGGCCTATCTTGTAAACGACAATTATGTAATGAACCATTCACACCTTTTCGGCGATACAGGAAATGTTAGCTATACCTTCAAAAATTATGGTGCCGCAGCCCAAAATAATGTTAGGTTTAAAATTGAAGTGCCAACATCAGGATACGCCATTACGAGTGCCGATTCTATATTTATAGGTACTATTAATCCCGGCGAATCAAAAACCGTCAGCTTTAGTTTTTCAACACCTTTTCATGATAGTGTAAGCACCTATCATATCAAGACTTATGCTGCTAATGGGTTTTTCGACGATGTATCAGGCGTGTTATTTGCTTACGACACTACCAAATTTTACACGGTTGTAAATGGCGACTGGAGCAGCCCTTCTACCTGGAATAGAGAGATGGTTCCCACAGCCAATAGTGTAATAGAAGTGAACCATAAAATAGTGGTGGATGTAGATGCGACCTGTAAGTCTTTAAAAAACAGTTTTTACGGAGAGGTTACTGTAAGGCCCGGCAAAAACTTAATTATTACGCATTAGGAAATTATTGTAAATAGAAAAAATGGCTGCCAACCTTTTAAAGGTTGGCAACCATAAAATTTACCCCGCTACCTTCTCAAACGACTGTTGCAGATCATCTTTAATATCTTCAATATGCTCAATGCCCAGAGAGATGCGTAACAGGCCGGGCTCTACACCTGCCGAGATTTGTTCTGTTTCGCTCAATTGTTCATGGGTTGTAGTAGCCGGGTGAATGATGAGCGTTTTAGCATCACCAACATTAGCCAGATGACTAACGAGTTGCAGGCTGTTTACAAAACTATCTGCAGCCTCTTTACCACCTTTAATTTTAAATGACAGCACCCCGCCAAAGCCGTTTTTGAGGTATTTCTTAGCTTTTTCATGGTATTTGCTGCTTGCCAATCCCGGGTAATTTACATATTCCACCTGCGGATGTGCTTCCAGCCAATTTGCGAGGGCCAGAGAATTTTCTACGGTTCTTTCCACCCTAAGCGACAAGGTTTCAAGTCCTTGAATAAACAAAAACGAATTAAACGGACTCATAGATGGCCCCCATGTACGAAGCCCTGAAACACGCAATCTGATGCCGAAAGCAATATTGCCAAAAGGGCCATCTGTTCCAAATATCTCCCAGAATTTCATGCCATGGTATCCTTCGTCCGGCTCCGTAAACTGTGGAAATTTACCATTTCCCCAGTTAAAATTGCCGCCATCTACTACCACACCGCCAATGCTGTTGCCATGGCCGCCAATCCATTTGGTAGCAGATTCTACTATTACATTTGCACCATGCTCAAAAGGCTTGAATAAGTAGCCTGCTGCGCCAAACGTATTATCTACTACCAGTGGAATATCGTATTGTTTGGCAATGGCTGCAATGGCATCAAAATCGGGGATGCTGAAGCCGGGGTTACCGATTGTTTCAAGATAGATGGCCTTTGTATTGCCATCTATTTTAGATTCAATGCTTTTGGCATCATCGCCTTCGGCAAAACGAACTTCTACACCAATGCGTTTAAACGAAACTTTAAACTGATTGTAGGTGCCGCCATACAAAAATGAAGAGGACACAAAATTGTCTCCTGGCAGCAAAATATTATGCAGTGCCAGAAACTGTGCACTCATGCCCGAACCTGTAGCCACGGCGCCTACGCCACCTTCGAGTGCAGCAATGCGTTTTTCAAACACATCTGTTGTGGGGTTCATTATGCGGGTATAGATGTTGCCAAATTCCCGCAGGCCAAACAGATTGGCCGCATGTTCGCTGCTGTTAAAAGTAAAAGAACTGGTTTGGTAAATAGGCACTGCCCTTGCATTTGTACCGGGTGCAGGCTCTGTACCCGCATGTATTTGCAGGGTTTCGAAACGAAGAGGTTTGTTAGACATAATAAAGGGTTTTTATTGACAAGAAAAAGTCTATAAATGTAGTGGACTTTAATTTATATCAGGTTATGTTTTTGTAAAAAAAGTAAAGAAATGATGTTGAACCAATCTCTAATGTAGAATAGCTGCTGTTGAGTCCTGTTCTTAAAAATTACAATCCCACTCAAATCATTTGTTTCATTATAACACCTGAAGAAGATAAAGCATGGCAAGATTTGTAAAAGGGGTTGATTCTGTCTACCCCAACAAAAACGCTTTCATCTTTTCATAATCCGCATCAATCACAACACTTGTTTTTTCCTTATCCAGCAGGTATTCCACACTTCCGGGCATTGGTACTTTTTCCCCGATGATGGGTTCTACCACATCGTAGAATTTTACGGGGTGGGCTGTTTCCAGTATCATGCCTTTATCATCTTCGTGGTTAGCAAGGTATTGCTGCAATGCAGCATACGCCACCGCACCGTGGGTATCCAGTAAATAGTTTTGTTGTTCGTACACTTTCTTCAGTACTGCCTTTGTTTCATCGTCGCTAATGCTTACGCTGCTAACTACATTTTTTAGGTTTTCAAATTGCTTTTCAAATATCTCCAGTATACGAACAAAGTTGCTTGGGTTGCCCACATCCATGGCGTTGCTAATGGTAGCAATGGCTGGCTTTGGCTGGTAGTCTTGTGTTTCAAAATATTGCGGAACAATATCGTTGGCATTGGTAGCTGCAATAAAATGTTTGATGGGCAGGCCGCTGTGATGAGCCATGAGGCCGGCGCAGATATTACCAAAATTACCACTAGGTACACACACAACCGGAGGGTTGTTTTTGGCAGCCCATTGCTGATAAGCAAAGAAATAATAAAACTGCTGCGGCAGCCATCGTGCTACATTAATAGAATTGGCCGAAGTAAGAAATAGCTGACTGTTTAAATCAGCATCAGCAAAGGCTTGTTTAACCATGTGCTGACAATCATCAAAGCTGCCATTTACTTCAAGGGCTTTGATATTTTTACCAAGTGT
>JAYUTQ010000689.1:0-5237 GCA_043755055.1 Chitinophagaceae bacterium
GAATTACCTGTGTGCCATTTACTACCTGTGCTACTCCAAAAGAAACAGTGGTAGGGCTTAAATCAGCATTTAACCTGGAAATAATACCTCTTTGCAGAAAGGCGTCTTCCATTACACCACCGGCCTTTTCTATCAGTTGCTTTAAGGTCATGCCGTCTTCCATTTCATAATCGCCGGGGCGAAATACGGAGCCGCTAATACTAACCCTGTTGGCAAACCTGTTTAATATTTTACCTACGCTAATTACATCACTACTTGCGGGTTTATAGGTGGCAAAGGCCGAAGAGGGAACGTCAACAATCTTTTTTTCCTTTTCGGTTAATTGTGTAACGTTTACCGAAGCTTTATAGGCATCATCAGAAAAGCCGCCTGCAAAGCCAAGCAGTTGGTTAAACGATTCGTCTGGCTGCAACTCAAATTTGCCCTGCCGTTTCACCTGTCCGTTTATGGTTACCCTTGTTAGGTAATAAGGAATCCGGATTACGTCCAACTCTTCTAAAAGCACGTTGTCTTTTAAATCGCCTTTGGTTAAAAAGTTATAAATATCAATCTTTCTTTTTACCACATTGCCCCTGATGAGCTCTATGTTACGGAAAGTACCCATATCGGTTGGGCCGCCGGCGAGGTACAATAAATTAAACAATGTGGTAAGTGAAGAAACGGTGTATGTGCCGGGCTTTCTTGCTTCGCCGATAACCGTTACGCGGATGCTCCGTATTTTACCTAAAGATATTTGCACCTTGGTTTGGCCACCACGAATAGCTTTATATATAGTAGCAGCAAGCTTATTTCTTATTTTAGATTCAGCCTGTTCTATACTAAACCCACTTACATAAACCGGGCCCACATTAGGTATATAAATGTTTCCCTCCTGGTTTACTGTAAGGTTATAAGTTTGTTCACTAAAGCCAAATACGTTGATAATTACTTCATCGTCCGGGCCAAGAATATAGTTGGAGGGGGTAGCTATGCGCAAGTTTGGTTCAAACACCATACTGTTAGAAGAGAAGAGCTCTGAACCGAAAATCATGCCGTCTTTACGAAAAGATTGCATGGGAACAGATACACCGTCTGGATTGTAGGTTCTTGGGGCCGTTTTTACCACTTTTTCTTTTAAAGGCCCGCCCGGTGTAGTACTGTTTAAGCTAATAGAAGCGATGCGTTTTTTAAGCTTGTCTAACTCTTCCTGTGGCAAGCCTTTACTCATTAATATCTGGTACACCTGATCTTCTGATAAGCCGGAATTTAATGCCCTTTCGTAATACCCTTTTATTTCGTCCTCTGCTATGCTTTCAACCTTTACGCTACTCAGGTTTTCGTTGTTTAAAATTTGGGCATGTATGCAAATATTAAATGCCAATAAGCAGACGATGCTTACTGCGATGCGAGTTAGTTTCATATTCATTTTTAACGTTCCTGTGTGTATTTTATTGCAATGGCGGCAAATTTAGGGGGATTAATTGATTGGGGTTCCATTACCGGTTTCTGATTTGCCGAAGCCACAGAGTTGATTGCAACACTAACATGTGCTACGGATGCAGCAGAATTGCGGAATTACATTCATAATTTTCCGGAAGGGTAATGTTTTTGGTTAGCACCGCCCTGCGCCAATTATAGTATGGTCGCAAACGTTAACAGGTAAAATTGTCGTTCCCTTTTTCGCCAAAAATGTTTACCGGGTCTTCCATATTTTCACCATTAGCATTTTCAAAATAATGGATTGTACCCAATGCACTGTTGCTAAACTGCAGGGCCATTACGCCGGGTCTTTTAAAGCATTGATGCCTTAGTGGCTAAGGTTGGCGATAAGGGGGTATACCTTTTTCTACTTTCATTCCTTAACCACAGTTTGAGTTCTATGTCATTTTAATCGGAGCGTATTTTTGTTCGTGGGGTGAAACAAAGGCTTTGTGTGATGAAGGCCACCTGTTTCATTTACCAATAATAAAGAAAAACAAAAGCCCGGAACAGAAACTAAACAGAAACGCCATATTTTAAAAAATGGCGTTTCTTAAAAATGAACCAATCAACTAAACCACCACCCCGGCCAGTTCCAAACTTTTTTTACGTAATTGCCTCAGCTCTATATTTTCCTCCGCCGTGGTTCGTGTCCCCACGAACCACCGTTTGGAATGATAGAATAACATAAAAAAGGTTACGTCACATTTTTATCGGAGCGTATTTTGGTTCGTGGGGACACGAACCAAGGCGGACGTTAACCAATCGACTAATCAACCAGTCAACTAAACCACCACCCCGGCCAGTTCCAAACTTTTTTTACGTAATTGCCTCAGCTCTATATTTTCTATAAATGGTTCGGCGGTCAATATTAATGAAACGCCTTTTTGTTTCCACCAGTCGCTTTCCTGCAAATGTTTTACATGTAATACGCCTACCAGATAGCCGCCGTTTTCATTGCTATGCCATTCTTCTATCCACTCAAATTGGTGTTGCGGTATGGCCTGTAGCTGTTCGAAGCTTACATATACTTTAAGGTAAAAATCCCAGGTAAGTTCGTTGGGCGTATGGTAAAAAAGCTTTTTGTACTCGTACTTGTATTCGTACCGCAAGGCACTAATATCGCTTAACACAGCCGAAGCCGTAGGGAAACTGCCGGCACCTTTGCCGTAAAAAAATTGTTCATCGGCAAAGCCGCTTTTAATTACCACACCATTGTATTCGTTACGCACATTGTACAACGGATTTTCTTTTTTTACAAATTGCGGCAGCACAAAACTGGCCACTTTGCCATCGTTTGTTTTGCGGGCCTGTGCCACCAGCCGAATTACCAAGCCTTTTTCGGCACCCACTTTGGCATCTTGTCCGTTAATATTTTGTATGCCGGTAAAAAGCAGTTGAGATGGATGGCTAACAATGCCATAAGCATGGCTCAGCAGCACCGTCAGTTTGTTTACCGCATCTATCCCTTCCACATCCAGTGCAGGATTGCTTTCGGCAAAACCCAGTTGCTGGGCTTGCAGCAGGGCTTCGTTGTAATCCAGCCCATCCTCAAACATTTTGGTAAGTATATAATTGGTGCTACCATTTACCACACCCTGAAAACCGGCCAGCAAATCGTTATCGTAATACTCTTCCAGATTGCGGATTACCGGAATGGAAGCACAAGCCGAAGCTTCGTACAAAAAAGAAACGCTATGTTCCTGCTGCAAATGGATGAGCTCATCCAGATGCTCGGCAATCATTTTTTTGCTGGCACTTACGGCTTGTTTTTTATTTTTTAGGGCCGTGGTAACAATGCGGTAAGCCGCTTCGCTATCGTCTATCATCTCCACAATTACATTTATCTCCGGGTCGTTTAGCAATACATCTGCATCGCTGGTAAACAGTTCGGCCGGGGCGTTCCTTTTTTTATCGGGGTGCTTAATGCATATTTTTTTAATGCTGGCATTAATAGAGGTGGTTTTGCCCAACACTTTATAAAGGCCTTCGCCCACCACGCCAAAGCCAAAAAGGCCCAGTATCAGTGGTTTTGTTTTGTTTGCTTGTTCGTTCATGTAGAATCGTTTTTTGATTTTTTTATTGATGTTTTGAAGGTGGCCTCACCCCCGCCTTTCCTGGCGGAGAGGAGCCTGAGGCTGACTATTCAGCCAATTTTCGCCATGGTTCGTGTCACCACGAACCATAACAGTACGGCACACAAAAAAGCCCATCCGTAAGTCAGATGGGCTTTATATAGTTTCAGGTGTTGATGATAACCTGTAGAATAAATGCTTACTCTGACTTATCTCTGCCCACGGTTGCACGTAGGTAGGAGTTGGCACCTTCTTACAGTGGAGTACACTGCAAGGGTTGCCAAGGCTTCATTGGGCCATATCCCTCTGCCTTTCTTGATAAGTAATTAAAGAACTAATGCAAATGTAAAAGCAGGCTTGCAAGATGCCCAAATTATTTTTTGGTTTCTGTACTTTGCGGAGCAAATGGGAGCAAATGTGTGAAATGTGAGAATGTGAGAAATGATGAAATGACTGGCCTACCGGAGATCCATTGTCGTTTAGTTAAGGTTGTCACCCTGAGCCCCGAAATAATTGGGATTTACAACCTGACAAACTCCCAGCTTCCTAAACTAAACGACATTGTATTAGGGCTTGGTTTTATAAATGCCAGATTATTACAATGAACTATGAACTTGTGAACGAATCAACCAATGAACGAATCAACCAATCAACCAATAAACTAAAATGCATATAGTAATAGCCCACGACGCTGTGTTACCTGCCCTTAAATATGGCGGTACCGAAAGGGTGGTTTGGTGGCTTGCAAAGGCGCTGAGCGGCATGGGCCATAAAATTACCTTGCTGGCAAAGCCGGGCACCAGCTGCCCTTTTGCTGAGGTAATTTTTATGAACGACGAGCCTGAAAAACAAATTCCTGCCACCGCAGACCTGATTCATTTTTTCGGTGGTATCGATACCAGGAAGCTTTCCAAACCATACATCTACACTATGGAAGGCAATACCTACGACCATAGCGAAATGGACTTGAACCGGGTGTTTGTATCTAAGGCCCATGCGGCGTTGTATGGCAGCGATGTATATGTGTACAATGGACTTGACCCGGCCGATTATGGCGCCCCAAACCTAAATGGAAAAAGAAGCCATTGCCATTTTTTGGGTATGGCTTCCTGGAAAGTAAAAAATTTGAAGGGCGCCATCAGAGTTTCGCAAAAAGCAGGCGTGCCGCTGCAGGTAATGGGTGGTAACCGGGTGTCGTTAAGTAAGCCCATCCGCATTACGCTGGATTTCCAAATAACCTTCAAAGGCATGATTGGTGGCGAAGCAAAAAACGAAGTGATGCGTGGCAGTAAGGCACTTCTTTTTCCGGTGCTTTGGAACGAGCCTTTCGGCATTGCCATTACAGAAAGCCTGTATTATGGTTGTCCGGTGCTAGGTACACCTTTCGGTTCTTTGCCTGAATTGGTAAAAGAAGATGTAGGTTTCCTCTCTGCATCAGCTACAGAACTGGCGGATGCACTTACAAACATTGACCGCTTTAGCAGCCAGCGCTGCCATGAGTATGTTATGGATATGCATACCCATATACACATGGCCAACACCTATGTAAAACTCTACGAAAAAGTGATGAACGGAGAAATGCTACATAGCAAACCGCCGCAGTTTACCACTTCGGCGGCAGCAAATCAGTTTCCGTTTGAGTATTAATACCAAATGGACATTTTAAATAGTCCAATCTTGTAACCCTGAAAAGGGTTTAACAAC
>JAYUTQ010000690.1:0-5234 GCA_043755055.1 Chitinophagaceae bacterium
GTTTCCCAAAAACCAATGGCATCACGGGTTTCAAGTTGCGTGTCATTTAATTGAAGACTTCCCTCAATTACAAAAATAAACAGACATTTATTGATGGGATTAAAATTGTATGTGATCTCCGTATCGACATCATAATAACCTAAGGATAATTTTGTATTTTGATTGATCCAGCAATGTCCTAATCCTTCTTCGTTAGAAATTATTGTTTGCAGTTGATTGATGCGTTTTGCTTTTGGGAAGCTGCGCTGCTGATACCTTGGCGTTATATTCTGTAATTTAGGCTGTATCCATATTTGGAAAAAATTCACATCGCCTTCGCCAATATTGTATTCCTCATGCCTTAATCCGCTGCCGGCACTCATTATCTGTACGCCGCCTTCTTCTACAGTGGTGCTGTAACCCATGGAATCAATGTGATTCATTTTGCCCTTCATTAACACAGAAATGATTTCCATATTCACATGCGGATGAATGCCAAATCCTTTTCCTGCTGCTACTACATCGTCGTTAAAAGCTATCAATGTTCCAAAGGCGCTTTTAACAGGATTGTAATAATCGCTAAAGCTGAAATAAAATTGGCTCTTAAGCCAGCCAATATCTTTTAAACCGCTATCTGATTTTGGAAATAGTTGAAATTTCATTTGTTGATTGTTGTAAATGCTGTTTTGAAAAACGCCAAATTAAGGCACGTTTGCCTAACAGAAACTTGCACAACTTGTTCGCAGTAAAGTAATCGTCTCATGAAGAAAAGAATGTGGAACCATTTATAAAATTTGTGCACTTAATCAGCTTTAATTCAGTATGGCGCAGGACGGTCAGCATTTACAGGCATGTAATTTTAGTTTAAATAAAACCTGCAAATGCTGATGATTAATATGCCAGGGCTTTCGCCATCGGCTGACTAAAATTATTTGCTTAGTCTGTTATATCCACACACTTTACTGGCTCATAAAAGTAAAACACCACCTTTTTCTATTACTCATAAAAGTATGTTGTCTCACTGCTTTTTAAAACGATCTATAGCTATATGAAATTACATTTACCATGTACATGTGTACCATTTTTTTTGCGTAAAATGCTTTGCGGCATTGCTGTTTTTTCCATTCTAAGTTTGCTTACAACACCATCTTCCTTTGCACAACAATGGAGTATTTTAGGTAACGAAACTCAGGTATCGGCTGCAGCCGCCAGTTTTACCAGTATTGCATTATTAAACGATGTGCCTTATGTTAGTTACAAAGAAGGAACCGTAGGTAAGGTAAAAAAAAGAAACACCGGCTCTGGTGTTTGGGAGCAGGTAGGCGATGATATTGGTACCAACATTAATTACCCAAGAATTTATGTAGATAAAAACAACAACCTGTTTGTTTCTTATGTAGACGCTGCCAATGGCAGTAGACTGGCCATTGAAACCTATAATGCTGTTAGTAATATTTGGGAGCCGATACACAGCAATTCAGCTAATCTGTACGTATCTACAGGCACAGTTACAAACTCCGTTTCTCAATACAGCTCTACGCCACGCAGCTCCATGGCTTTCGATTCCGATAATAATCTCTATATCGCTTTTGGCGATGGTGCTACCCTGATACCTTATGTAAGAAAATTTGAAGACTCCGTTTGGTCAACAGTAGGTTCAGCACCGGTAGTAGATAGTTTAAGAGCAGTAGCTATAAGCCTGGTAATAGATGAATCTGATGTGCCATGGGTAACCTTTGCAAGTACACCGGTAGCTTCTGCCATTGGCACTACCGGTACCATGAAGTTGTATCAATGTGCCAGTGGAATTTGGGGTTCCATTGCAGTACCCAACCCAATTACAGGAGGTTCTTCCATCACAGCACCTTCCACCGGAGTTAGGCATACCAGTATGGCTCTTAATGCTGCCGGAAATCTTTCTATAGGATATTTTAATACGGGTAATGTAAATAAGGCCACAGTAGTAGTGTATGATAAAGTAGCCGGTACTTGGAGTTATCAGGCCACATTAGGCTCCAGAGATTCGCCGAGCCTAAGTATGTTAAGGGATGTATCAGGCAATTTGTATTGTTCTTTTATTGATAATGTGGCCAGTACCGTCACTTTTTCGGCCCGTGTATTTAAACAATATACAGGCCTTAGCACCTGGAGAGAATTAAAAGATCCGGCGGTAACAAGAGGCGTTGATGAGCCCACTGGAAATCTTCAAATAGCTGCCGGTATCGATACGGCCAGCCCGTTTATCGTTTATACTAAAAATAATTCGTCCAGTGTTTCTACGCCTATCGTACGCAAGTTTATACCGGCTGGGGCACCATCGGTTTTATCTACCAATATTATTACATCATTTACCACTACAACAGCCGGTGCAGGGGGTAACATCACATCCGATGGTGGCTTGCCCATTACCGAAAGAGGCGTGGTGTACGGCATTAATGTAAACCCTACTACAGCCAATACAAAGGTGATTGATGGTGCTGGCGGCACCGGCAATTTTTCAGTAACCATTTCAGGTCTCACCCCGGCTACTTTTTATAATGTGAGGGCTTACGCCATTAATGCCGGCGGCACTACATATGGTAATAATATACGGCTTAATACCCTTGCAATGCCCGATGCAGTAGTAACCGCACCTAAGCAAATGGAATTTTTAAATCGTGGTTTGATAGCCATTAGAACCAGTGCCGGCAGCGTATATGTGGGCTGGCGCATGTTCGGTACCGACTCTGCAAATATTGCTTTTAATGTTTATAGAGATGGTGTTTTGCTAAACACTACGCCTATTACCAACTCCACCAATTATGTAGATAATACTGCAATCAATGGTGTTTATACCATTAAACCGGTTTTTGGTGGCGAAGAAGGAAATGTTTCAGAATCAGCAACAGTATGGGCCAATAACCAATTGAGTATTCCGCTGCAAATACCGCCTGCTGTAGCTGCCGGTACGGTGGCGCCGGATACATTGGCGTATACCTATTCTGCCAACGATTGTAGTGTGGGTGATGTAGATGGTGACGGCGAATATGAAGTGTTTGTAAAGTGGGCGCCTAGCCGTGAAAACCACAATGGCGGTGGGTATTCCGGCCTTCAGATTATTGATTGTTATAAAATGAATGGTACCCGTTTATGGCGTATTAATCTTGGTAAAAATGTAAATGCAGGTCCGCACTTTACACAGTTTATGGTGTACGATTTAGATGGTGATGGCAAAGCCGAAATGGCTTGTAAAACTGCCGACGGAACTGTGGACGGAACAGGCGTAACTATTGGTAACGGTACGGTAGATTACCGCAATAGTGGTGGCTGGGTGCAGGCGGGCCCTGAATACTTAACTGTATTTAATGGCCTAACAGGCGCTGTTATGGCAACTGTACCATACCAGCCAGCCCGTGGCAATGTAACAGATTGGGGTGATAATTATGGCAATCGTCAGGACCGTTTTGTATCTGCCGTAGCCTATCTCGATGGGGTTCGTCCAAGCCTTATTATAGGCCGTGGTTATTATGATAAATTGGTAAGAGCCGCTTACGATTACAGAAACGGTCAGCTTACGCTCCGCTGGATTTTCGACAGTAAAAATCCAGGAGATCTTAACAACAATGCCTACTCTAGCATGGGTAACCACCAAATGACGATTGGCGATGTGGATGGTGATGGTAAGGATGAAATTTTCAATGGTTCCAGTGCTATTAACGATAATGGAGAGCGGTTGTGGACCACCGGCAACGGCCATGGCGATGCCCTGCACATGAGTGATATGGACCCCGACAGACCCGGCCAGGAAATGTGGCAGTGCCTTGAATCACCTGGTCAGTATAATGGTTTTGGCCTGCGGCTAAATGATGCAAAAACAGGCGTAACCATTTTTGCCGCACCAACCACTGGCGATGTGGGCCGTGCCCTTGCTGCCGATATCGACCCGGCACACAGAGGTTATGAAATGTGGAGTTCATCTGGCAATTTGTACAATGTACAGGATGGCCAAATAGGCACAGCCCGTCCTACTAACGGCAGTCAGGCGGTAAACCATCTTGTTTGGTGGGATGCTGATTTGGGCAGGGAATTATTAGATGGTACCATTATGGATAAATGGAATCCTGCTACCCAGTCGCTTAATCGTTTGTTTACGATTTATAATGCAGCCCCTGTTTCTTCCAGCAACGATACTAAAAAGAACCCCGGACTTACGGCCGATTTATTAGGCGATTGGAGGGAAGAAATTATTTTGCGCCGCAGCGATAATACTGCACTTATTCTTTTTACTACTAATATACCAACCGATAAACGCATGTACACTTTAATGCATGATCCGCAATATCGTACTGCCATTGCGTGGCAAAATTCGGCTTACAATCAGCCACCGCACCCAAGCTTTTTTCTGGGTTACGATATGGTTACGCCACCACCGCCCAATATCTTTTTGGCCGGACAACCCGCATTGCCGGTAAAACTGTTATCGTTTAATGCCACAGCAAAAGACAAACAGGTGTTGGTAGAATGGAGTGCCACCAACGAAGTAAATGCCCATCATTACGTGGTGGAGCGTTCGGCTGATGGAAGAAATTTTACACCCATCCAAACTGTGGATGACAAAGGCAATAATGGCCAGGTGAATCATTACGCCATCACTGATTTTAAGCCATTGGATGGTATTGGTTATTACAGGTTAAAACAGGTGGATGTAGATGGAAAATTTGTGTATTCCATCATCAAAAAAGTACGGTTTGATAAAGTAAAGCAATTGATATTGTATCCGAACCCTGTAACGACTTTTGTAAAACTGGAACTACCAGGAACTATTGGTTCCCTAAGTGTAACAATTAATAATGTAGATGGAAAACAGGTTTATCAGGGCAAAGGCAATTTGGCACAAATAAACAATGCCATTAATCAATTATTGCCGTTGTTAAAGGCTGGCTATTACCATGTTCAAATAACCAATAATGAGGGTGTGTACAATGCACAGCTTATAAAGCAATAACTTGCTATTATAAAAATTTAAAAGCGGGGATGGCATTTGCCGTTCCCCGTTTGTTTTAAAATACTTATGAAAAAACTCCTTTTGTCCATTTGTCTGGCTGTATTTATATGCACTGCACAATCGCAGGATTATACCATTGCTTCATCCGGTGCAGCAACCGATAGCACAAGGCTCAATACAGTAGCCATTCAAGCAATTATAGACAAGGCAGAAGCAAATGGAGGCGGTACAATTGTTATTCCAAAAGGCGTTTTTCTTACCGGTGCTTTGT
>JAYUTQ010000691.1:0-5222 GCA_043755055.1 Chitinophagaceae bacterium
TATCAGGTAATACAGCCGAACCACAATAAGATGAAAGAAATGGGCTGTAAAATACTGGCCATAGAAAAAGAACGTCCACATGTGCCTTACGAAAGAGCCATTATGGGTATCCGTTTTAATGAATATTTTTTTGGTACCCAATTTCACCCGGAGGCAGATGCAGTGGGTATGAGCATGTATTTACAAACCGAAGAAAAAAAGAAAACTGTAATAGAAAGCCACGGCGAAGCCAAATGGAAAAGCATGGTAGAACAGCTGAATGATCCGGATAAAATTTTATATACCTACAATCATATACTGCCTAATTTTTTAACCATTGCCTTAAATAAAATGGTGCTGGAAGAAGTATAAGGTTGAAAAATAGAACACCAAAGAAAAGAGGCTGCCGGACATTTATCCGACAGCCTCTTCTTTGTAATTATGCCATACCCTTATAGCATCAAAAATTTGCCGACCCTATCAATTCTCCGTTTTTTACACTACCAGTAGCAGTTAAAACTACCCCAGACAAAACGGTAAGCGTGGCACTTTTTTCTACCATTATGTTTTTAGCACTTGTATTAGAGTTAATTACAGGATAAGGCATACTCCATGCAGGTACCAATAAATTGGTATTAATATCGGGCATTTTACCTTCCTCCCAATTACCACAATCTGTTATGTCGGTGGTTCCTTTATTACCAGTCCAGATGGCCACTTTAGAGTTTACCTGATTGGCTATATCATTTATTGCAATTACCTGCGGTGCCTGATAATCGGCCAATACTTTACAGGTTTGCCCGGCTTGTACATTGGCATTTCTTATTTTGATTACCAACCAACCATCAGCGGCAGGTGTGTAAAAAATAGTTTCACCTGCACCACTTATATTTTCTGCCAGTTTGTTACCATTAAGATCCCAAAGGCTCACCATTAAAGGCAAGCTGGCATTGGCTTTCGTAACAGAAATGATTACTACTTTTCCTGCTGCTGCAAATATTTTTCCGGCAATTCGCTGATTGGTTTTGTTTTCTGGTATTCGGCCGCCCTGCATTAGAGAGCTGCAATGACTGTCGCCAAGGTCGTCGTCCATTTCCCATTCTTGTTGCGTACGGGGATTACGGGAGGGTGCATATGTAGCCAGATAATTGTATAAATCCTGCACCGAACTTATAGTTACGCCAGGTGCCACGGGTGCCCAAATTGAATATCCATGGCCATAAGCGCCGGGTATGGTGTGGCTCACAGGTGCCGTTCTTATCAATACCCAGGGAATATTTACATCCCCAAAATAATCTGTTACCGTAACAGAACTAATGCCATGTGCTCCTGTAAAATCGTAGAGTACCGTTCCAATAGGGAAGCTGCATCTAACATACACGGCCTCGTCATTGGTGGTGTCGGCGCCGGTATTGTATTTATCGGTAATGCCAATAAGGGCCTTGCCTTTTCTTTCTAAAACCAAATGATCTCCGGCACTTCCCTTAGCATAAAAAGGATTACCCGAAACGGAAGTAGGCACGGCATAATCCCCGTCTTTAAAGCCCAGTTTTTGATGAGCCAATAAAATATTTACCAGGTCGCTTCGCTCCGGCAGGTCGGTAGTGCTTGTAGGTAAATGCGTAAATCTTTTACCTGTGTTTTGTATATTAAAAACATCTTCAAAAAAATATTGGGGATTACCATCGATTGCCGTGATTGCTGCATAAGCCGCTGCCAGCCTCGGTTCTGTAGGGTCTATATGTGGCGACAATTCTGATCCGCCGTTCCAGCCGCTAACATTTCCGTTAGCATTTAATATAGGGCGGTACGTATCGTGGTTATTTATAAATGGCACGGTACGATGTACCCTTTTTGTACCATAATTATAAAAGCGTTCTCCCTGTTGTTCGCCGGGCAGGTTTTGCATATTGAAGCCGCCAAGGCTCATTACCATGCTGTAAACACCGCCATTGCTACCAAAAGCCCGGTAGTTAAAATCAAAAGTGCCGGTATGCTTTTCGTTGCCCGATTTTACAGCATTTACATACGCATCTAAAGTGCTGGTACCGCCTACCCATTCTGCCGCACAAAACATATCCTCACCGCCATTGGCAAACCCAGCCAGGTATTTTGTATTGTAAATAAAATCCTCCTGTGTATAGATAGGAAAATGCTTGATAGCATCCCAACGCCAGCCATCGGTTCCGGTTTGCTTTTTTAGCCAAATCATCCAGCTACGGGCATTGTTACGCATATAATTGGGCGATTGCACATTCAGCAGTTCCGTACCGGTATTAATAGGCGGATTATGATAAGGCCGTGTAATGCCGTTAATGGTAGCCGAACCGGTTGCAGGTATGTTACTGCTTTGGCCAAAGCCGTTGTTTTCAAAAGAAATATCGGGGCCAAAAAGTGGATTATTTATATCGTTAGTACAGCACGGATTAAACTGGTTTGGGTAAAAATTTGAAAAATTCTTATACCAGCGTCCGCTTCTTGTAAAATAATCTTCCCTGCTTTCGTTGAGTGAAGGTGTAGCATAACTTGAATATCTAAAATTTTTGTAGCCGTTGTTAGTAGCTAAAGAGTTGGCAGCAGAATCTACGCCACCGCTTCCGTTTAATGATCCGGCATTATCTAAATGGTTCAATACTAAATCCTGTATTACTTCTATGCCGTTGGCATGATAAACGGCTATCATCCGTAGTAGTTCATCTTTGGTGCCGAGCCTCGTGGTTGTACTGCGTCCGTTGGCTTTCCAATAATTGTCTACTTTCTGGTATTTGTCGCCAAGATCGTAGTGATCGAAAGGCGAATAACCAACAGAATTTACACCCCCATTTTTAGAGCAGGGCGGAATCCATATAGCATTAAAACCCATTTGCTTTAAGCGGGGAGCCAGTTCTGTAAGGTAATTGGCCCATGAGGCCGGATAATTACTGTTCCAGTAGTCCCACCAAAAAGCCTGAAAGATTACTTTTTTTACAGCCGACTGACTATTTACCCTGATAACAGGAAATGCAATAACCAATACGAACAGTAGTGTACGGAAACGTTTCATAAGCAAGTTGTTTTGTGTTGAAATAAAATGGCAGGCTAAAATTAGGAAGTTTGTGTAAATTTTACACATTAAAAAATTAGTTTTAAAAAGAAAAGGACGCCACCACATTAAATGGAGCGTCCTTTTTCCTTTCGATTGCTTGCCAGCTATTTTAAAATCATTAATATCCCGGATTTTGATAGGCAGCCATTTGTGCAGCAGTCATTGGCTGGCCACCTGTTGTTTGAGAAATCATTTGCAACAATGGAATCGGTCTCAGTTTATGGGTGGGTTTAAAACCTGCATCTACATCTGCATTAAATAATTTAGTACGGTCGAACAATGTTTCTGTGCGTACCAAATCTTCCCAGCGATACAGTTCGCCACACAATTCACGTACCCTTTCGTTTAATATAAAATGGATAAACCTATCTGTAGTGCTGGCCACGGTAGCGGGGTACAATTCACTAGGTGCATTGGTAGTAAATAAATCGGTAGTGGCTGTATTGGCTACTATGGTAGCTGCCAGGTTATTAGCACCACCAAGATATTGCCAAACCTGCGGGCTTCTCGGCTCGTTGGCTTTGTAAGCAGCTCTGTTGCGCAGCACATTTACATTCAATAATGCATTTGAAAAATCGCCTTTACGGCCGTAAGCTTCAGCTAAAATCAGGTAGGTTTCACCCAATCTTGCCAGCATTCCATTACGGATTCCCCTTGCTTCGTTATTGGTGTTGGTAAGCCTAACACCATCCAGATGTTTTACGAGTGTAAGGTATTTATTGCTGGTAAAATCACTAACGGTAGCCGAAGTGGGTGTAGCTTTTTTATACCGGGCAAATACGGAGTAGTACCTCATGTTTGCAATATCTGTACCTAAGACTGGGTTGGCTGGTGTATTTAAAATAAACAATGCCGCCGTATCACCCACACCAACTCTTGGTTTACCTACTACATCCGGCGTAGGGGCATTGGCTGCAGTAAATACCGGCAGGCCTGCATTTGAAGCCAGGTTTCTGAAATAAACTGTCTGAAAAGATTTAAAAAATCTTGAATCTGTTACTTTATTAAAAATGTCGATGGTATAATCTGTAGGCCTTAATCTGCGGAAAGGGCGGCCGTTAAAAAAGTCTCGAACCATGCCGGGCATACCTGCATCGTACTGCCCGTTAAAAAACAGGTGTACCTGATTATTGGCAGCACTTGCCAATGCCAAATTATCGCTAAACTGGGCTGCAAAAATGATTTCGTTGCTGTTGTTGTTAGCTGTTATTTTAGACTTATCGCCTATCGGTGCCACACCATCGGTACCAGCCCTTGGGGGTGTATGACTTGCATAAGAAGCACTAAACAGGTTACCGTAATCGGCCTCCAAAGCATGGCCACTAAAGCGAATAACAGAATCGGCGTATACAATACAGCTATCCATATCGGTTGGCTTTTGTCCTCTTGCATCCGCTATCGCACTACCACGGGTAAGGTATGCTCTTGCCAAAAAATGGTAAGCCATAGCCTTAGAAGCCCTGCCCACCTGTGCTGTAGACCGCCAGGCAAGTGCCGGCCCTGCAGTTCTTAAATCGCTGATGATCTGATTGTACACTTCGGCCACGGTGGCCCTTGGGAAGTCGGTACGCAATTCGGTAACCGGTTCTGTAATTAACGGCACACCGCCCAACTGCTGCACTAACTGAAAGTAGTAAAACGCCCTTAGTGCTCTTAACTCTCCGATACGGGTATTTTTTAAAGCCGCTGTACCCAATAATGATGAAGCCGGATTACTAAAAGCATTGATATTTTTAATACCAAGATTACACCTGTGTATGCCTGCATACATGGTGGTCCAAAGTGCATTGGAAAAACCATCGCTTGAATTTAGGTTGGCATTATAAATGCCGTAGTGTACAAAATTAAACTGGTCGCCGTTGCGAAATTCGTCCACACCAAAATTGTACATGGCATAGGCCTGTTCGCCTTCGTACTTCCACTTTAGTGGCACATAGGCCGATTTTATCAGATCTTCCAAACCCTGATCGGTTTTATAATAATCTTCGGTAAGCGTGGTTACCAGCTCTTCTTTTATAAATTTTTTGCAGGAAGAAAATGCTCCTACTGCGATTACAGACGCTGCAAAAAATATTTTATGTGTCAATTTCATCGTAATAAATTTTAAAAAATAATAGTAAAACGGCTTGTCGGGTTAAAGCTTACAGACCCAACCGTA
>JAYUTQ010000692.1:0-5215 GCA_043755055.1 Chitinophagaceae bacterium
ATCCTTAACAGCCTGTTCTGTTTGGCCAAGATATGTAGCCAGGGGTTTCAGTTCCTGCGGCTCTACACTTATCATAAAAGTTTTGCAGCAATTGCCACAAGTGGTACAGTCTATCTGTGCAGCTATTTTTTTATTAAGCCTTTGAGCCTGTTCATCTATTGTACTACCATCTTCACCTTTAAGAAAACTGCGGAACTCCCAGTTTTCATCTTCTCTCTCTTCGGCTAGTCTTGCTATAACGGAAAGGTTGGTTTCTAAATATTCCATAGTAATTAAAGTAGCAGGCAAAAATGAAGAAATTTACAATATCTGTTCGAATAGAAAACTTCATACTATATAAACGAACGTCGTTTCTACGCCAACCGTAGTGGGATACTCATTGAAAATGCCCTTTTATGAATTGCCTTATAAAAGGGCATTTCGGTATTGTATATTTACACTATCAATGCAAAGTCACACACATTTAATCAAATCCACACTATTACAAAATTAAATAATTTAAACCCTATGCAACCTAAAAGCATCATCCGCACTCTTTTGCATTGATTCCGGTTTTTGTATGGCTACTCGTAGCACTTTAGGTACTGCAATTAAATTGGCCTGATACACACACCAACAACCGCACACACAGACTTAGACACATTACACAAACACTCCACACCAAAAACATTGAGTCCCGCCTTTTTTAAGGTGGGACTTTTTTTACCTAACCACACTAAATAATTCTTATTTGTGTGCCATTCTAAAAAACCGGCATTTTTATTAGACACTATTAATTATCTAAAACATTAAGCTACATAGATGCCTGTTATTAAATTTCCCGCAATTGAAATTTAGGTATCAGCTAAAAAAATTACACCATTTTATGCAATCTACAAAAGTACTCAGAGTTATTATCCCGGTTTATATTTTAATTTTATTAGCCATATATGGCACTGCAGTTTTATTGTCCTGATAATAAATTTTAAAGTATCTATTTAAAATTTATCATCTGCCGTAGGCCCGTATAAGCCCGGAACCTTATTGCCTGTACTCCGAAGATAAACTACAAGTTCGCCACGGTGGTGGTATAAATGATTGAACAAAAAACTTCGCACCACCTGTATGCGTGGCATTGGTGGAAAAATAGGTTCGCTTCCACCTGCTACCATCTTCCATTCTTCGAACATGCTTTCATCAGTGGCGGTTTCTAAGGCTACTTGTGCTGCTTTTACATTCGCTTCAAACCTGGCTACGATGTTAGCTGCGGCACTAATATCGCCTTTATCGTATTTGTAAGTCGCCATGTCCATTACATGGCTGTGCAATGTGCCTTCGAACCAATTATATACTTCGGCAATATGCGATGCCAATTGGCCGGTTGTCCAGTTTTTTTCGGATGGTTTACAGGCCAAAGCACTGTCGGGAATGGCCTGTAATAGTTTCCGGGTATTTTCCACTTCGTGAAGAAATTCGCCCAATAAGAATTTTACGATCATAATTATGTAATTTTTAGGTCTTAAAGGTAAAACGAAAAGTATTGTCTTATTTGTTTATTGACTACTGACTGTGAACCTAATCATTTATTTCAAGCACATTTAATCCGAATATGAAATTCCCATATTAATATTATCGGAACTTTTTTTTGACTATCTGATAGCTTACATATTTGTGATACTTTTGAGGCCATCCGCATTATCTAATCTATGCAGCAACCTATAACAATATCGGTATTGATGGCCGTTTACAACACAGATTTTCATTTGGTTAAAAGGGCCATTGATTCTGTACTGAATCAAACTTTTCAGGATTTTGAATTGATTATTATAGACGATGGCAGTGATAACGATCCCCATAATCAGCTACTGAATTATGCTAAAAAACACCACCAGAAAATAACCTATCTACATCATAAAAACTGTGGGCAATCTAAATCTATAAACCGTGGTATTGCCGTTAGTAACGGGCAATACATAGCGATATTAGATGCCGATGACGAATACACGCCCAACCACCTGATGGCTTGTTTGCAGGAGATGGAATCTTCGGATTTAATAGCATCTACCACAGAAACCATTGTGGATAATTACGAGGATTATTTTGTGCCCGATAAACATGATACAAGCAAAGTGATTCATGTAGATGACTGTGTGTTGTTTGCTACGCTATTTGGCCGTAAAGAAGTGTTTACCAGCCAGCAATTTAAAAATATGTATGCGGCAGATGCCCACTTTTACGAGCATGCAGCGCTGCAATACAATGTAAATAAGGTAAACCTGAAAACCTATATTTATTACCGCAACAGCCCTAACAGTGCCTGTTCTGCACTTAAGCGAAATCTAAATAATAAAGCTGGTGTATAGTGAAATAATGATGGACCCTTTACTTAGGAATGAACCGGTAATTATGGCCTGCCATTTTACAGGCATTTACGATGTAAACCGAAACACAACGCTTCATGCCGACGATTACAATATTGTAAAAGCATGGGCAGATTCTATTACTACCTTGCAGCTTAAAGGCATTCTTTTCCACAATAATTTTAGTGAAGCCACCTGCAAAATTTACCAAAGCGATTACATACAGTTTATTAAAGTACACCACGATGCAAGCTTTAGCCCCAACGTGTACCGATATTTTATTTACCACCAATTTTTACAGCAACAAGCCCACAACATTTCCGGCTTTTTTGTAACGGATGTAGCCGATGTGGTGGCAGTAAAAAATCCATTTAAAGATTCGCTGTTTGTAAATAACCCGGCTACAATTTTTTGTGGCGATGAACCCAAAATTGTAGACGATGAATGGATGAAAGCACATGCTACCCATCTGCGGAATAACATTGCAGATTATGCTGCCTACGAAGAAACTTTTAAAAACAGTACGTTATTGAACTGCGGTATTATAGGCGGCCATACTGCTGTAATGCAGGGGTTTGTAGAAAAACTCATGTTGATTCACCTGAAACATAACAGGCATAACCCAACTGCTTACACCGGCGATATGGGTGCTTTTAATTACCTGATACGTACCCAATACAACCAACAGCTTTATCATGGGCAGCCGGTAAATACGGCTTTTAAAGGGTATGAAACTGAGAGGAGTGATTGCTGGTTCCGGCATAAGTAAGCTTTAATGTTTCATTAAACCCATTCCAAATTGTAATCTATAAGGTGGCTAAAAAAGCTTCAAGTTTCTTTTCAATTTCCTGGTAAATCCCTGCCATCTCAAAATCCTGTACCTGTATTGTTAGTCCCTTGTTTATAGCTAACTTTTCCTTTTCTGCCATTAGCAATTCTTTTAAATCTCTTATGCATTGGTAGGGTGATACAGGTGTTTCCATGGTATTGTATTACTGGTTAAAATTTTTAAAAGCTTTAGAAGACTAAGATAGCTTTTGCAATAATTATTCCTAACCAAATGCACAAAAAAAAGCCCCTGCAATTCTGCAAGGGCTTCGGAAATAAATATTTTACTTACGCTTACTTCACTTCTTCAAACTCAGCATCGGTTACATGCTCGTCGGCCTTTTTATCTGCACCGGCAAAACCTTCCTGTCCGTCGGGCTGTGCTTGTTCGGCACCAGGTTGGTTACCGGCGTTGTAAATATCCTGACTGGCGGATGTCCATGCAGTGTTCATAGCTTCCATGGCTTTGTCGATAGCGGCTACATCCTGTAGTTTGTGGGCTTCTTTCAGGTTGGTTAACGCTTCTTCTATCGGGCCTTTTTTATCAGCAGGTATTTTATCGGCATATTCCTTCAGTTGCTTTTCTGTCTGGAAAATCAAACTGTCGGCACCGTTTATTTTTTCAATCCTTTCTTTTTCTGCCTTATCTGACTGCTCGTTTGCCTTGGCATCATTTTTCATTTTTTCAATCTCCTCTTTGCTCAATCCGCTACCGGCTTCTATGCGGATTTTTTGCTCTTTACCAGTGCCTTTGTCTTTGGCACTTACGTGCAAAATTCCGTTGGCATCTATATCAAAAGTTACTTCAATCTGCGGTACACCACGTGGTGCCGGTGGAATGTCAGCAAGGTTAAAGCGGCCAAGGCTCTTGTTGTCAGCGGCTTTGGTACGTTCGCCTTGTACTACATGTATTTCCACCCCGGGCTGGTTATCGCTTGCTGTGCTAAAGGTTTCAGATTTTTTGGTTGGGATGGTGGTGTTGCTGGCAATCAGCGGCGTCATTACACCACCCAAAGTTTCAATACCAAGGCTTAGCGGCGTAACATCCAATAGCAATACATCTTTTACCTCTCCGGTTAAAACACCACCTTGAATGGCTGCACCAATAGCAACTACTTCATCGGGGTTTACACCTTTGTTTGGTTTTTTACCAAAGAATTTTTCTACAATTTCCTGCACTTTAGGTATGCGGGTACTACCACCTACCAAAATCACTTCGTCTATTTGCGATGTGGAGTAACCGGCATCTTTCAATGCGATTTCACAAGGCCTTAAACAACGTTCGAATAATTTATCAGCCAATGCTTCAAATTTAGCACGGGTTAATTTTTTAACCAGGTGTTTAGGCACGCCATCTACTGCAGTAATATATGGCAGATTTACTTCGGTTTCGGTGCTGCTGCTCAGTTCCACTTTGGCTTTTTCACTCGCTTCTTTTAAACGTTGTAAAGCCATTGGATCTTTGCGAAGGTCAATTGCTTCGTCAGCTTTAAACTCATCGGCCAGCCAATCCATAATTACTTTATCAAAATCATCACCACCTAAGTGCGTATCACCGTTAGTGCTTTTTACTTCAAATACGCCATCACCCAAATCAAGCACAGATACGTCGAAAGTTCCGCCACCCAAATCGAATACTGCAATTTTTTGATCGGCATGTTTTTTATCCATACCGTAAGCCAATGCAGCTGCAGTAGGCTCGTTTACAATACGGCGCACATTTAAACCGGCAATTTCACCGGCTTCTTTGGTTGCCTGCCGTTGCGCATCATTAAAGTATGCAGGCACGGTTACCACTGCCTCTGTAACTTCCTGACCGAGGTAATCTTCAGCGGTTTTCTTCATTTTCTGAAGAATCATGGCGCTAATTTCCTGTGGAGTATACATTCTGCCATCTATGTCAATGCGAACTGTATCATTGTCACCTTTTACAATTTTATACCCTATATGACTAATATCCTCGGTTACTTCGTTCCACTTATGACCCATAAAACGCTTAACACTAATGATCGTATTATGCGGATTGGTGATGGCCTGGCGCTTTGCAG
>JAYUTQ010000693.1:0-5212 GCA_043755055.1 Chitinophagaceae bacterium
GTTAAGGATCAATATGTAGAGCAAAGCAGCGAAGGAGATTATATTATCAATGCCATACCCTGCCATTTTTTAAACGATAACAAATGCACAGTGTACCAAAACAGGTTCAGCACCTGCCGTGAATTTCCGCACCTGCATAAAGATGGTTTTACAAGCAGGCTTTTTAGCATTGTACAGCATTACGCCATTTGCCCCATTGTATTTAATTTGTACGAGGCATTAAAAAAGGAAACCGGCTTTTTGTAAAAGCCTCCCCAAACCCCTCCGGTGGAGGGGCTTTAAAACTGTACTTTTCTCTGGAAATTTAAAAAACTATTTGGGCTATAACCCCTCCTTTTTTAGGGCCTGTTCCGATATTTTCCGAAGGTTTGGGGAGGCGTAATAAACAACCTTCATTTAACCCATTTTCGTTAACTCGTATTCCTTACCTTTGCGGCCTTGAAAAATGGGTATTGGATAAACTGTGCCCATCTAAACCGGGGGATAATACCAATGGAAAATTCATTACCTGACTGAACACAGTATCAGTTTCAGGGAACAAAAACAGCGGCGAGGGATGTGAAATAGAATTCCCAAAGATGAACGGAGCCCCGTACGAACGGGATAAACTGTCGCCAATGTCGATTAATCAAGGTACAAAAGCCCGGCTCCGAAGAAGGAAAACAAACACGTAAACAATTAAACCATTTATAAAATGGCAGACTTAAGGTATCAGAGAAATTTTGGAATTGCGGCACATATTGATGCCGGTAAAACCACTACTACAGAACGTATTCTGTACTACACAGGCGTTAACCACAAAATTGGTGAGGTGCACGATGGTGCGGCTACCATGGACTGGATGGCACAGGAGCAGGAGAGAGGTATTACAATTACCTCGGCTGCTACTACCTGCTTTTGGAATTTTCCAATGGCAAATGGTAAGCCTTTGCCGGATACCAAGAAATACAAGTTCAACATCATTGATACTCCAGGCCACGTGGATTTTACCGTAGAGGTAGAGCGTAGCCTTCGTGTATTGGATGGTTTGCTGGCTTTGTTTTGTGCCGTTAGTGGTGTGGAACCTCAATCAGAAACCGTTTGGCGTCAGGCCAATCGTTATAAAGTACCCCGTATTGGTTTTGTAAACAAAATGGACCGTAGCGGTGCTGACTTTCTGAACGTGGTAAAACAGGTTAGGGAAATGTTGGGTGCTAAAGCTGTGCCATTGCAATTGCCAATTGGTGCCGAAGATAATTTTACCGGTGTGGTAGATTTAATTACCATGAAGGGCATGGTGTGGGACGAAGCCGGACAAGGCATGACTTTTAACGAAGTGCCTATTCCAGCCGATATGATTGATGAAGTAAACGAATGGCGTCAGGTATTGATTGAAGCTGTAGCCGAATACGACGAGAAACTGTTGGAGAAATTCTTCGACGATCCTAACACCATTTCTGAAGATGAAGTACACGATGCAATCCGTAAGGCAACGATAGACCTTAGCATCATACCGATGATGTGTGGTTCTTCTTTTAAAAACAAAGGTGTACAAACTGCACTTGATGCGGTAGTTCGCTACCTGCCTGGCCCGCTTGATATTGAAGCCGTAACCGGTACCAATCCAGATACAGGAGAAGAGCTGTTGCGTCATGCAGATCCAAAAGGTCCGTTTGCAGCATTGGCTTTTAAAATTATGACCGATCCTTTCGTAGGTCGTCTGGCATTCTTCCGGGCCTATAGTGGTCGTTTGGATTCCGGTTCTTATGTACTGAACACCCGTACGGGTAAGAAAGAGCGTATCAGCCGTATAATGCAGATGCATGCCAACAAACAAAACCCTGTTGACTTTATTGAAGCAGGTGATATTGGTGCTGCCGTAGGTTTTAAAGACATTAAAACCGGTGATACATTGTGTGCTGAAGAGTTCCCGATTGTACTGGAAGCGATGACTTTTCCTGAGCCCGTTATCTCTATTGCTGTTGAGCCTAAAACACAAGTGGATGTTGATAAAATGGGTATGGCCATTGCCAAACTTGTAGAAGAAGATCCGACCCTTCGTGTACGTACCGATGAAGAAACAGGACAAACCATCCTTAGTGGAATGGGCGAATTGCACCTGGAGATTATTGTGGATAGGATGAAACGAGAATTTAAGGTAGAAATTAATCAGGGAGCACCGATGGTGGCTTATAAAGAAGCCTTTAAAACCACTGTAAAACACCGTGAGATTTATAAGAAGCAAACGGGTGGTCGTGGTAAGTTTGGTGATATTGATTTTGAAATAGGGCCAGCCGATGAAGAATGGGTAAAAGAGAACCCAACCGGTGGTTTACAGTTTGTAAACGAAATACATGGTGGTAGCATTCCCAAAGAATTTATACCGCCCATCATTAAGGGTTTCACCGCTTGTATGACCACAGGTGTACTGGCTGCTTACCCAATTGTAGATATGAAAGTGAAAGTGATTGACGGTAGCTACCACGATGTGGATAGTGATGCCATCAGCTTTGAGTTGTGTGCCAAAAGCGGTTTCCGCGAAGCTGGCCGCAAAGCCAAGCCGGTATTACTTGAGCCTATCATGAAGATTGAGGTAATTACCCCCGACCAATACATGGGTGATGTAACCGGTGACTTGAACCGCCGTCGTGGTATGCTGGAAGGTATGGATAGCCGCAACAATGCGCAGGTTATTAAAGCCAAAGTGCCACTGAGCGAAATGTTTGGTTATGTAACCCAACTGCGTTCATTATCATCAGGCCGTGCATCAAGCACCATGGAGTTTAGCCATTACGCTCCTGCTCCGAACAACGTTGCAGAAGAGATCATTGCTAAGAGCAAGGGTAAGGTGAAAGTGGATGATTAAAAGTTCCCTCGGTCCCCCGCTGGGGGATGACAGGAAGGAATATAGAAAGAATCCCATCTCGGAAGAGGTGGGATTCTTTTTTGTTTATGGTTTTGAAAATATGAACAAAAGTTTCTGTTCCGGCGGGGTTTTCAGAGCAGGAACTATAAGCTGTCAGCCGCTAACCTGAAACCCCGACGTGTAGCGAAACCTAGAAAATAAGCCGACCCAACTTTATTTTAGTTTGGTGAAAATGGTAGTGTGGGTTCAAAATTTTCATTGTGGTGTACAGGTCGGGGTTTCACGTTGAGTTGTTGATTGCTCGGTGCGGCTACTGTGAAAACCCCGCCCGGACGGAGATACTATATTAGATTAATCAAAATTGTAAGTGGGGCATCAAAATTTTCAATGGTGGTTTACAGGTCGGGGTTTCACTTTGAGTTGTTGATTGCTTGGTGCGGCTGCTTTGAAAACCCCGCCCGGACGGGAAGGTTTTTGGGTGCCATATTTTATTAGCCTGATTACAAAATTTACCAATCCTCAATTAGAACAGGTTCGGTTGGAAATGGATGCATTTTCGGTGGAGCTTGCAAGTGATAATTTGGATAAATAAAAATGTTTTCGGCAGCGGAAACTGCCATATTTTGGACACAGGCGAAAAGCCTGCGCCAATCGTGATTCTTACTGCAACCTAGCACCAATTAGAACTTAATGACGTTGGGCGGTCGCCTGTGCCAAGTAGGGGTGGGTGATGTAAAATTGAACACCAAAAACTGACAGGAGACACCTAAATTTGTTATTAATATTAGATAATACAGAATTGAATTTGAAATAAAATGGCATATTAACAATACCCACTACGTCGTTTGTGTAGAACTTTATAGCCCTCATAAAATCTAAAAACTAAACTTATGGATGCATATATCGAGTTGTTTAAAAATGGTAAGGAAAAAATGAATTCTAAAGATTATCATGGAGCTATTTCAGAATTTGACATAGCTATAAACTTACATCCTGATTTTGCTGATTTCTATTTAGAAAGAGCCAAATGTAAATTATACTGCAAAGATTATTTAGGGGTAATTGATGATTACGAGAAGGTTAAAAGGCTAAATTATTGTCTTGACTCATCAATTTACAATAATATGGGCGTGGCTTATGCTGAATTGGATTACACAGGTAACGCAATAAAGTCTTTTAATTTGGCTATTGAAGTTGACCAAAATAATGTTGATGCTATTGAAAATCTTCACATCTTAACATCTGAGATAAAAAATAAATTACACAGGTTGCAGAGATTACTTGAATTAACGCCAAAAAAAGCCACTGTCATTCTTGAAATGGCTGAATTGAAGACAATATTATTGGATTATAATGGTGCATTATTAAATTATAATGAAATAGTTTTTCTTCAAAACGATGATCCATTAAGTTATGAGGCTAGAGGTAACTTCAAACTTTATCATTTGAAAGACTTCAAAGGTGCAATCAATGATTTTGATATGTCGATAGAAATATACCCTAACGAGGAAGTAATAATGCGTAGAGCTAAAGCTAAAATTGAATTAAGCGACATTAAAGAAGCGATAATTGATTTGAATCTAATTTTAGAACTATATCCCTCTTTTGAATTAAAAGTTGAGACTTATTGTAAACTTGCTGAGTTAAAAAGTAATTTGAAGGAATTTGCCGCCTCAATAGCTTCTTACTCTAAATTAATTCAAATAGACAAAGAAAATCCACAATATTTTAAAGCTAGAGCATCTTTGAGGTATAACACACAAGATATACGGGGGGCCATAGATGATTGGGAAATAGCAACTCAATTAAATCCGAATGACAAGGACTCTCTTAAGTATATCGAAACATCAAAAAACTATTTAAACAGGCTTCAGAGTTTAAAAAGGTGATTTCGAACCCACGACGGCGCAGACAATGCTCTCTGGAAAGTGTACGCTGATAAAAATAATGAAGATGCCGAAAGAAATTTACTCCGAAAGTATGGAGAAGTCAAGGACTTGTTGCTGCTATTTAGTTATTTCAGTTTCCTTTAATTATATGAATATTATGAGGATATATCCGACTTCAACTACTTATAATAATTAACTTTTCATTTAATGCAATTAAACTTTAAGTTTGTGCGACCGAAATGAGGGAGTTATGGACCCCAAAGAATTTTTGGTCAATTATACATTGTAAAACAATGATCTAGAAATTTTTAATGTGGATTGGAATGAATTGTATTATGGAAATTATGAGATAAATGGAAACAAAGTTTATAATCTAAAACCATTGTTGTCCGACAAAAAAAGTAAGGGGTTAGGTAAACCCGCCCCTTACTCATAGCTTAGAGTTACCACACTTTTTAGCTATGAATCAAAGTTCTAA
>JAYUTQ010000694.1:0-5207 GCA_043755055.1 Chitinophagaceae bacterium
TACCGGGGCACGAAGTGCAACGCATAAATCGTGGCGGCCTTTAATGGAAAAATCTTCCATCTGCCCGGTTTCCCAGTTGAGGCTGTTTTGGTCTTTGGGGGTAGAGGATGTGGGTTTTATGGCAATGCGAAACACTAATTCGTTACCATTGCTAATGCCACCCACTACTCCACCGGCATGGTTGGTAGTGGTTTTCCCTTCCATGTTTTCAATAGCATCGTTGTGCTGTACGCCAAACATTTTTGCAGCGGCAAAACCAGTTCCAAACTCAATACCCCGAACTGCAGGGATGGCAAAAATAATATGTGCCAATGTTGATTCTATTGAATCAAAATAAGGTTCGCCCAAACCAACCGGTAACCCATTTACCCTGCATTCAATTAATCCACCTACCGAGTCTTTGGCATCAATGGCGTTTTGCAGGCCTTTTTCCAAATCCATTTCACCGCCAATTTCTATTACCGCTGCGTTGATGGTAATGCCCGGCATCAGCTTTTTAGCAATGGCACCGGCTGCCACCAAACCGGTAGTAAGCCTGGCACTAAAATGCCCGCCGCCCCTAAAATCTTCGTGGCCGCCAAACTTTACATGGGCTGTAAAATCTGCATGTCCCGGGCGGGGAAAGCTGCGTTGCTTTTCGTAATCGCCACTGCGGGTATTGGCATTATCAAATAAAATAGTAATGGGAAAACCTGTGGCTTTACCATTAAAAATGCCGCTTTTGAAAATAGGGTAATCGGCTTCCTGCCTTGGCGTGGTTCCTTTTTGTTTGCCGCCTTTACGGCGTTCCAAGTCGGGCAATAAATCTTCTTCGGTAAGTGGCAGACCTGCGGGGCAGCCGTCAATATTTACCCCTACCGATGCTCCATGGCTTTCGCCAAAAATGTTTACTCTAAATATGCGACCGAATGTGTTCAATGTTTTTGCTTTTACGTTAACGTGAAACCGTGAGTGGTGAAACGTGAGTGGTGAAACCGTGAGTCGTGAGTGGTGAGAAGTTAGTAGCTTTCTTGTTCAGCGTTCAGCCTTCGTCTTTGAAAGCCGCTATAGAAAGATACAAATGAAAGGAGTGTCGCCAATGTCGATTTATAGTAGCACCAAAGCTGGTTAACCCGAAATGAATACGGGTCAAGCAAAAAAACTATTCATCCAAATACATAAAATAAAACTTCCATTTGCCTTTTACTTTTTTAAACTGCATATCGCCGATACGCATATTTCCGGGGCTGCTGTATTCGTAATCCTTTAGCAAAATAACGGTTCTGTTTTCTATTTGTTGTTGATGTGTGCCATCGCCTACGCCACCATCTAATGGTAAATATTGCTTAAGTGTGGCAATGATTTTTGACTTGGGAATTTTACGAACCGGATCGCTATCCAAAGTACCTCTTACACTTACAGGATATTGTGTTAAAGAATCCAAAGCAGCTACATCTAAGGCCAGCACAGCTTTTCTAAAGGTGGGCCAATAAGCATCAAAGCTTTTATCTCTTTTTTGAGCAAGAGAAATAGAGGAAATGAAAATAGTAAATATTATCAGCACACGTTTCATAACTACAAAATATTTGCCCCAAGATACTTTATGTGTTCGTAAAAATCGGGGTAGGATTTGTTGATGGCTTCGGCACCGTCAATGATAGTTTCGCCTTCCGCTTTAAGAGAAGCAACAGCACAAGCCATTGCAATACGATGGTCGTGGCAGCTGCTTACTTCGGCACCTTTTAAACCTTTGCCGCCGTCGATAATCATCAGGTCGTCCTGCAGGGTTATGGCTACGCCCATTTTGCCAAATTCTTCCTGCAATGTAAGGCCACGGTTACTTTCTTTATGTGCCAAACGGCTTACGCCCTGGATGACAGATTTACCATTGCAATAAGCTGCCAAAGCCACTAATGGCGGAAATAAATCAGGGCAGTCGGTAGCATCAAAATGAAATGGTTTTAATGCTGCAGGCCCTATCTCTATCTGTTCCGGCTGAACAGAAATGATGGCACCGCTATCGATGATTGCTTTCAGTACGGCCTTATCTGCCTGAGTAGAAAAAACATCCAAACCCTTTACAGTAATATTACCAGCAATGGCTCCGGCAACAAGGAGAAATGCAGCTCCGCTCCAATCGCCTTCTACGGTGTAGGCCTCCTCAAACCCCTCAAAAGGAGGGGTTTTAGAACCTCCCAACTGAAAAATAAATTCTTCGTAATTATTGTTTTCAGGAACGTTCATCCCGAAGTCATTCATCACTTTTAGGGTAAGGTCAATATAAGGTTTGCTTTTAAGGTTTTTTACTTTTATAATTACGGTTTTCGGCTCTCCCTCCTTTGGAGGGAGTTGGAGGGAGGCTGCTGACGCATATGCCATTAACAAACCGGTAAGAAACTGCGAACTAAGAGAGCCATCAATTTCAATATTCTTGGGCTTTAATGGGCCTTTTATTTTTAAAGGCAATTTGCCTCCGTTGGATGCTATTTCTATGCCGATATTTGGAAAAATTTCATCGAAAAAATCCATTGGGCGGGTGGGCAGGCTGCCTTCGCCGGTAATGGTGATTGGCATTGGACTTAAAGCGGCTATGGGTGTAAACATTCTGATGCTCAGTCCGCTTTCACCGCAGTTAATTTCCTGCGAAGCAGGATTTACACCTACACTTTCAATGATTAAACTATTGCTAAACGTTTCTATTTTGGCACCCAGTTTTTGAATAATATCCAATGCTGCTTTATCATCATTTGAGTAACCAGGATTAAATATGGTGCTTTTCCCCTTTGTCAGCAAAGCCGCTGCACAGGCTCGTTGCATAGAGCTTTTAGAGGTTGGAGCTTTTATGGTTCCGGTAAGTATTGAAGGCTGTATTGTAACTTTCATTAAGCTAAAACTTGTTGGATAAATTTTTCTAATTCGTTTATTGGAATGCTTTTTACCACACCTTTTCCAAGCTTCTCCAGCAGTATATAATTCATAGATTTCCTTTCTCTCTTTTTATCCATTTGAAGCATTTTAAACACCTCGGTTTTATCAAATGCTGCATTGGTTGGCAGGCCGTATTGTTCAAAAGCTGCAATTACTTTGGCAGTGTCTTTAAAGCCCGTTAAGGTTTCTGAAAATACACTTGCTGCTACCATACCCACCGAAATGGCTTCACCATGGCTAAGGCCATATAGGTTCTCTATTGCATGGCCCAATGTATGTCCAAAATTCAGCAAGCGTCTTTCGCCTTGTTCAAATTCATCGGCTTTTACTACTTCGGCTTTTATGGTAGCATTGCGACGAATGAGGGCACTCATCAACTTTACATCTTTTTTATAGTCGCTGATTTTATGTGCCATCAAATGCCTAAACATAGCCGCATCTTTTATGCAGCCATGCTTAATAATTTCTGCAAATCCATTGATCCATTCGTTGGCTGGTAACGATTTTAATAATGCAATATCGTAAAGCAAAAACTCCGGCTGATTGATCGTTCCAACAAGATTTTTATACAAGCCCACATCCACACCATTTTTACCACCAATGGCCGCATCTACCATAGCCAAAACTGTTGTAGGCACAAAGCCAAAACGAATACCACGCATATATATACTTGCGGCATAACCAGTCATATCGGTAACTACGCCGCCGCCTACGCCCACAAGTAACGTTTTTCTATCGGCACCTGCGGTGATGAGCTGCCCCAACAAATCATCGACTGTTGATTGTTGCTTATGGGCTTCTCCTGCTTTCAGCACAATGGTTTTCCATAAGCTGAATTTCTTTTTATGATGCTTGTAAACATTCTCATCGGTTACGATAATGGCATGGCTATCGCCGATTATTTTTTCCAAATGGGAAAACTCCGAATCGAAGTAAAATATGGTTTGCCTTTTGAAAAATTGGTATGTTTTTTTGGTCATTTTACATTATTATTTATCTGCTATGTTCATCCACATCCGTCGGGCAAGAACCCGTCACCTCCGCCAACGGAGGACATAGTGCAAGCATCGAACTTGTATATTACTATACTAATCCCCAATACTAATCCCCAACTAACTATTCATAATCTTATTCTGATGGTTGATACTCTCCATGTGTACAGCATCCAGGTATTTGGTAATAAATTCTGCACTAAGGCCTAATACACCAGCTTTTTTTGTGGCACGTTCCAATATTTCATTCCAGCGGTTGGTTTGTAAAATGGTTACGCTGTTGTTCTTTTTGTACTCTCCTATTTTGTCTGCAATCTTCATGCGCTGGCCAAGTATCTGCATCAGTTCATCATCGAGATGGTTTATTTGCTGACGCATTTTCTCCAGTGCTGCATGAAAATCTTCTGAGGCTACATCTTCCTGACGCCAGATAATATTGCTAAGCATTTCGCCCAGTACCTCTGGTGTAATTTGTTGTTTGGCATCGCTCCAGGCATTGTCGGGGTCAATATGGCTTTCAATAATCAATCCGTCAAAATCGAGGTTAATAGCCTGTTGGGCCACCGATTGTAATATGTCTCTTCTGCCGCATATATGGCTTGGATCGTTAATCATCATCAGCCCCGGATTGCGGCGTTTCATTTCGATGGCAAGGTGCCACATTGGGGCATTCCGAAATTCGGTATTGCCATAAGATGAAAAACCACGGTGTATTAAACCCACCTGCTGTACGCCAGCACGTTGTATTCTTTCTACAGCTCCACTCCATAATTCCAAATCGGGATTAATGGGGTTTTTTATTAATACAGGCACATCCACACCTTTCAGTGCATCGGCTATTTCCTGAACGCTGAAGGGGTTTACGGTTGTTCTTGCACCAATCCACAATACATCTACATCAAAGTGTAGTGCATCTTCTACCTGCTTGGCAGTGGCTACTTCCACTGTTACCGGCAGGCCGGTAATTTTACGTGCCTGCTGCATCCATGGTAAACCTTTTGTACCAATACCTTCAAATAATCCTGGCTTGGTACGTGGCTTCCAGATACCGGCACGCAACATATCTACTTTACCCGTTGCAGCCAGGCGGGTAGCTGTTTCTATTACTTGCTCTTCTGTTTCAGCACTGCATGGGCCGCTGATAATTAACGGTCGTTTGCCCCATGTATCCTGAACGAGTTCCTTCATTGTTTTTGTTGCTTCCATACTAAGATTTTAAGATTTTATGATGTAATGATTATTTGGCTTTTTTTATTTATGAACCCTTATTTTGCAATTCTCTTAGGCTGCATTGGCGTCTCATGGAAC
>JAYUTQ010000695.1:0-12496 GCA_043755055.1 Chitinophagaceae bacterium
GGTCTTCGTATGGAGAATACACAAAGCGAAGGTAATCTTACCAGTTTTCAAATTGCCAGGCCGGAGGATAATGTAAAACGTAACTACACCGACTTTTTCTGTGTAACCGAATTTATTGCTGCGGTCGGTGTTTAGCTTATCTACGCCATTAATTACATCCCAAAAGTCAAAAGTATTTTTTGTTTTTACATTGCTGATTTTGGCACCAAAGCCAAGTTTGCCTTGTCCCAGCCTTTGCTCATAATCGGCCTTGGCAGTAAAAATATCGATGTCTACAGGAGTATTGTTTTTAAAAATAGATTCTATAAAAGATCCGTTGGGATACCGGTAAATATTGGGCTGAAAGCTATTGCTGCGGCCACGGAAGGTTCCATAGTCTACATCTACATTCAGCTCATGTCCGCTGGTATCGGCAAATTTATAGTTAGCGTTATAGTTAAGATTGGCACGATTGGCAGGTATGGTATTTTGTGCAATAAGCGTACGGGTAACTACATTGCTACCAAGCTTACTAATGGGCGTTCTGCTATCGCTGGTGGTTCTGCCATCGGTAAGGTTGCCGGTAACTATAATACCAAAAGTGCTTTTGCTATTTAGAAAATAATCGGCCCCAGCTTTAAAGTTGTGTGTTCTGTTATTGCTTTCCTGAATGCTTTTACTATCAAATAAGCTATCGGCCTGCTCCCGGCGAAAAACAAAATCGCTTTGATTGATACCAAATGCATTACTGTAGTTGCCAAAGAAGTTGGTCTTTTTATTGCGGTAGTTCAGGCTCAGGCTATTCATTGTTTTTGGCGTAATGCCAAACATAATACCGGCCGATACATTACCATTTAAGCCTACACGTTTATCTTTTTTAAGCTTAATATTAATAATACCTGCGTTGCCACTTGCATCGTACTTAGCCGAAGGGTTGGTAATAAATTCAATAGACTCAATATCAGCACTATTCATACTGCGGAGCATGGCAGCCAGGTCTTTATTATCCATCTGGCTGGGGCGGCCATCTATATAAATGCGAACGCCGCTTTTGCCTTTTACACTAATATTATCATCCTTATCTACCACTACACCGGGGCTTTTTTGTAAAAGTTCCATGGCATTACTTCCCGTAGCATTAATGCTGTTTTCTACATTAATCACCATTTTGTCGGCCTTAATTTCTACCAAAGGCTTTTTAGCTTTTACTGTTACACCACCAAGTTCTTTAACAGCAACGGCGAGGCTTATAACGGGTGTTTCAGTCGTTTTGCCATCGGTAATGGTAAAATTTTTTGTGGCGTAGGTAGTAAAGCCGGTGGAGGTTACAGTTATAAAATAAGTACCGGAAGGCATGTTTATAAATTCGTACTTGCCATCGGCATCTGTAATTTCGGTTTTCACCAGAGCCGAATCTTTGGCTTTTTGCAGCAAAACTGTAGCGGCTACCTGTGGTTTGCCTTTGTCATCGTTTACAGAGCCTTTTATATTGGCAACTGTTTGTTTGGCATCGCTGCCCAAATGCATAAGCATTGCTGCCAATAGCAGCGTCATCATCTTTCTCATTGTGGTGGTTGTTTGTGAATTTGGTTAGGTAAGGTTTTTATTATTTTTATAGTTGAGGATTTATATAAGGCGGTTGTTATTACGTCTCTATTTTAAGGTTCTTTTGTTCGTACAAAGCTACCCATGTATTACTAAGGGGTATGATGTGATTGCTATAAGCGGCCTTAATTGAGGTATGAAATGATGAGAGGCAAATAATTAAGATGGACGCTAATCAATGTTAAAACATCTATCTTAAAAATAATATCATACCACATATTTATGTGGCTATTTATTGGTTTAAATTATGTAATCCAAACATGGTTGTAATTATTTGCGGCTTTTAATTGTATATGACCGTGGTATTAAACGTGGGGTAAAGCTTAATTATTTTCCACGTAATTTATGTTTACATTCGTGCCGATACGCTGTATAGTATGCTTATGAAAAACAAAAGCCAAAAAATTCGTAGCGAAAATACCATTGTAGAGTCTGTAAAGGCTGGAAACCATCAGGCTTTTGAAAATCTTTACGATATCTATGCGGATCCATTGTTAGGTGTAATAATCAGGATTATAGGTGAAGGAAAGTTAGCTGAAGATGCGCTACAACAGGCTTTTTTGGAAATATGGCGACAAATAAAATGCTTTCACAGTTCTAAAGAACGAATGCTGGTTTGGATGATTAAAATTGCCATCAAAACTGCTTTGCAAATTGCCAGAGCCAGCAATATGGAAATAAGCATGGAAACTATTAACATAAAAAAACTCGTATATAGTAAGAATACAGAGATAAAATAAAAGTTTACACATTAGGATTATGGATTTTTTCCATATTTAAAAAGTATAAAAAAGTAAAAGAGCAGGTGCAGCATGACAAATATTTCATCATTTATTGAATCCGGCATATTGGAGAGTTATGTGTTAGGAACTGCCACTGATGCAGAAATAGCAGCGGTAGAAGCAATGTCTGTTTCTCATTATGAAGTACGTAAAGAAATAGAAGAAATTAGCAATGCTTTAGAGCAGTACGCCTTTGCCAATGCTGTAGAACCAAACCCAACCATCAAAACCTTTTTGATGGCAACCCTTGATTACACTGCCCGGATGGAAAGTGGCGAACAGCCTGCATTTCCAGCCGAACTACAAACCGGATCTTCCATACAAGATTATGCCGAATGGCTTAACAGGCCCGATATGGTATTGCCGGAAGGTTTTACTGATGCTTATGCTAAAATAATCGGCTACACACCAACGGCTGTTACAGCTATTGTTTGGATAAAAGATATGGCTCCGCAGGAAGTGCACCACGATGAGTTTGAAAAGTTTTTAATTGTAGAAGGCAGTTGCGACATTACTATTGGAGACGAAGTACATCATTTGGTAGCTGGTAACTATATGGCTATTCCACTGCATGCAAACCACAGCTTAAAAATTACCTCAAGCATTCCCTGCAAAGTAATTTTACAAAGAATAGCTGCGTAGGAACACGCCTTGTGTGAACACGCCTCGAGGCGTGTTCTTACGACAACGATTCATTTTTAAACGCTTCTATTTCAGCCAAAAAATCTGTGGCTTCCACAATCGCTTTACCTCCAAAACTGTTTTCAAAATTTCTTACCCATTTTGGCTGTACTTTTTTTGGGGCTAAGGCCCTGTAAAGCCATACAGATGCAACAGCAAACAAGGCGGCAATGCCTAATGTTATGCTCATAGAAGCGATGTTATACATAGTTGGGTTAATAAACCAGGTGCAGTAAAAGGGCGTTTGTAAAATAAGAATCCGCCCTGTTTGGTTAAGCGACGCCCTTACGGCTGCCAGTTTTTCCTGTGTTTCAGTAATGTTTCCACTAACGATTATCTGGCTAATGGTGGCTACGTGTTTTATGTACAAAATAGTAGCATAAGCACTAAATAACATTATGCTGCCTACCGAAATATCAAACCAAAGATTATGCAGTGTATTAACAACCAGGAAAGCCAAAAATGCTACCCATAGTACGCCAAGTACAATCCAGACTACGTGGTTACGAACAAAGGCGTTTAATTTGGCTTTTGCTTTTTGGCTTTGTAATTGTTCAAAATTTTGCAGGTTTAGCACCAGTAGTTTTTCCAGCTTTATGTCGTAAGCCAGCCACATTTGTTTCAGTTCCAGTTCTTCCATTTTATTGTTTTTGAGCTAAAAAATTTTGTTTCAGTTTTTCTTTAATACGGCTGATTTTGGTAGCAACATTGCTTTCGCTAATACCCAGTATTTCAGCTATTTCACGGTAGCTGTTTTCTTCCAGGTACATTAGCATCAGGGCCCTATCCAGTTCTTTTAGTTGGTTTATAAACTGCTGCAGCAGGGTTAAATTGGTTTCAGTAATGCTGTTGTTATCTTCAGATGCTGCCATTTCTATCAGATGAATGGAATCTGATGAATGGTAGTTGTGTTTTTTGTTACTGCGGTAAAAAGAGATGGCCGTATTCAGAGCAATACGGTACATCCATGTAGAAAATTTGTAACTGCAATCATAATGGTTATATGCTTTCCAAAGCTGATAAATAATTTCCTGGGCCAGATCTTCAATGCTGTCTTTGCTTTTACAATAGGCATGGCATATTTTATAAATAATGCGTTTGTAATGCTGTAGCTGTTGTATAAAATCGTCTTTGTTAGGTTCCATGTATTGCTATTCAGAAAAATTTCCTTTGTTACATTATTCGCAGCCTTGCATCAAAAATCACATTTTTATAAGGATTTTTTTCCAGGAACACGCCTCGAGGCGTGTTCCTACAAGCCTGTTTCTACATTATCTTCGAAATCAAGAATGCCGAATATGCCTTCCAATGAAAGAAAAGAATTAATTACCACAATAGAAAAATGCGAGGCATTGGCATTGGGCAGGCGGTGGCGGCGACTGATCTACAAACCTTTGCAGTACATAAAAGCAATCGGAAGCCGGTCTTTTTTCAAACCTTTTTTTAAAGATGGTATAGATACTAAAGCAACCCTTTTTTTTGGTGGAGAAATGGCCATTCGCCTGCCTGCCGCTACAGACATTTACCTTACAGGCTGCAAAAGCCACCCTTCGGAAATAAGGCTGGCCAAATGGATGATTAACCATATACTACCCGGCTGGACGGTTATAGATATTGGTGCACATTTTGGCTATTATACCCTTCTACTGCAGCACCTAACAGGGGCTAAAGGAAAAGTAGCGGCTTTTGAACCATCGCCGCTGGCGTACGAAAAATTACGGTTAAATATTTCGCCGTTTAAAAATGTACAAGCTTATAACCTGGGCGTAAGTAGGGTTACGGGTAAGCAGCTTTTGGCTGTAAGAGGCGTATTGGCTTCAGAATCCAACAGTTTTTTTGATATAGCAGGCGCCAATACCATACTTGCGCCTACCGTTTCTTTAAACGACTGGATACAGCAAAATGGCCTTATTCCCCAATTTATTAAGGCCGATGTAGAAGGTGGCGAATGGCAAATGATACAGGGTGCAAGTGCGCTGTTACTTCTGTACCACCCCATAATAGCTATGGAAATAAGAACGGTATATTTTGAAATGGCTTATTACCCTGCTATAGAGTGGTTAAAAACCAATGGCTATAAAATGTACAGTCTTGCTACAGACGGCACATTACTACACTGCACTGATGCATGGAGCTATATGCAAAGCAATAATATAGACTCAGATAATTTTTTGTTTATGCCGGTTAAAAGTGGGGGGAATTAGAAATATTTTTTTGATAAATATTTCTGTTGCTGTTATACAAATAAATCTATAAGCTTAAAAATAGCTACTGCCAGTAAACCGCTGATAGGTATAGTAAGTACCCATGCCCATAGTAAGCTAACAGTAACACCCCAACGTACAGCACTTAAACGCTTTGTAGCCCCTACGCCTATAATGGCCCCTGTTATGGTATGGGTGGTAGACACCGGAATTTTAAAATGTTCAGTAAGAAATAGGGTAAGGGCCCCGGCCGTTTCGGCTGCCACACCTTCAAGCGGTGTAACCTTGGTAATTTTTGTACCCATGGTTTTTACAATTTTCCAGCCACCGCTAAGGGTACCGAGGGCAATGGCAACAAAGCACATTAAATAAACCCAATCCGGGGTTTGGCTAAGGCTTGTGGTATAATGGCTCGCCACCATGGCTGCACCTATAATACCTGCTACTTTTTGGGCATCGTTACCGCCGTGGCCAAGGCTAAAGGCCGCAGAAGAAACCAACTGCAATTTTTTAAACCATTTATCAGCTTTGTAAGGATTTGCCCTTCGGCAAATCCACAATATCATTATTGTTATGATGAAGGCCACTATCATACCTATAAGCGGAGCGATTACTATAAAACTAATTATGGGCAAAACCTTAGATGCATTTACCACACTAAAACTGCCGTAATGAGCTATGGCCGCACCAATAAAACCGCCTATTAATGCATGGCTGGAAGATGACGGAATACCAAACCACCAGGTAATAAGATTCCAGATAATGGCTGCAAGCAAACCTGACAATACCACATACAATGCCATTGGGTCGCCGGGAGTTAGGGTTACCGTTTTAGCAATGGTGTCGGCTATACCAAAGCTTTTATAAACAAATTTTGAAATGAAGAAAGCACTAAAATTGAAGAACGCTGCCCAAACCACTGCCTGAAATGGTGTAAGTACTTTGGTAGATACAATGGTGGCTATAGAATTGGCAGAATCGTGGAAACCATTAATGTAATCGAATAAAAAAGCGAAAATGATGATAACAATTAGTATGGTAGCCATGCTGTTTGTTTAAAAAAATTGAAAACTAATGAAGTTAGATAATTGGCGAAAGCAGTTTTTATTAACTAAATGCTCTCATTAAGCATACTTCAAAATAATGGATTCAATTACATTGGCAGCATCTTCGCATTTGTCCGTTGCAGATTCCATAATCTGGTATATCTCTCTCTTCTTAATCACCTCTTTTACATCAGATTCCTGGTCAAAAAGCTTTTCAATGCTCAGGTCAAAAATATCGTCCGCCTGATTTTCCAGACTATTAATTTTTACCAAAGCATCCGTAATAACCCGCATGTTTTTCATGTTCCGAAGTTCATGAACCGCGTTATTTAGTTCTATGGCACCCTGCTCAATCAATTCAGCCATCTTATGAATGCCGCTATCGTTGGGGTTTACCTTGTAAAAATTTATTTTTTTAGCACTGGCGTAAATATAATCTGCCACATCATCAATAGAAGTAGCCAGATAATGGATGTCTTCCCTATCGAAAGGGGTAATAAAATTGCGGCCCAGCTCAGTAAAAATCTGGTGGGTAAAGTCGTCGCACACATGCTCCAGGTCTTCTATCTGCGCAATAATGGTAGCCCGTTTATCAAAATCTGGCTCATTCACCTCATCACTAAGTAGCTTACCCATAATGGTTACATGCTCAGTCAGTTTTTCGAATAAATCGTAAAAAACTTTGTTTTTAGGAGTAAATATTTTAATGATGGAACTAAATGACATAGTCTAAATTTAAGATGGCCGCAAAAATAGAAGGTTGGTATAGCCTTGTGAATTATGCTTTGTAAATTAATGATTTAATAATATAGTATCCAAATGGTAAGTGAAAAGTCCTGCTTACTGTTTTCTCATATTTATTAAATGGGTAAAACACATGTCAATAATCAGGAAATTTAAGCAGATACGGGTTTCAGCCTACATCTTTTGGTATTTTGTTTGGTTTGTTGTTAATTGTTTTGGCATGAAACATTGCTGGTTATAGTTGCGGCGGTTTTACAAAAATCTAATCAGGTTACAATTCCTTAACATTGGGGTAACAGGTTGGTAACATTGCAGTGGTTCTTTTGCGGCCAATAAAACAATCACTTGTGAAGTATTTATTTGCTACAATATTATCTCTTCTTCTTTTCAATGCAATAAGTGCACAGGCTATTAAATTGTCAGGTAAAATTTTATCTGCCAAAAACGATATACTTGGCGGCGCCTCCATTAAGCTTGAAGGGCCAACAAAAATCAATTTTGCAGCAAACGTAGATGGTACATTTTCGGCTAATGTGTTAGTTGGCAAATACACCATAACCATATCAAGGGTTGGTTTTATTACTAAAATAATAGATGATCTGGAGGTAAAGGGCGGACAGGAAAATGCTATAGAAATTGTGTTGGAAGAACAAAAATCTGCAAATACGGATGTAATCGTTCGTTCAAGCATCAGAAAGGAAAGCACAAGTGCTTTGGTAAATTTTCAAAGAAACAATACCTCACTATCAAGTGGGTTAGCGGCCGATTTTATTAAAACAACACCTGATAGAAATATGGGTGAAGTTTTGAAAAGGGTTAGCGGAACCACTATACAGGATAATAAATTCGTAGTGGTACGTGGTTTGAGCGACCGTTACAATCAGGCAATGCTTAACAATGCACAAATGCCAAGTTCGGAGCCCGACAAAAAGTTGTTTTCATTTGACGTAATCCCATCGTTATTGGTTGATAATGTAATTATCAATAAAACTGCAACACCTGATCTTACCGGCGAATTCGCCGGAGGTCTTATCCAGATTCAAACAAAAGATGTTCCTACTAAAGACATATTTTCTGTAGGTATTTCGTTGGGTTATAACTCCGTTTCTACTTTTAACGATTTTACGAGTAATAAAAGGAACAGCACAGATTGGTTAGGTTTTGATGATGGCACCCGCAGCATTCCAACCGGCGTACCAGCCAACCGTCAGCAATTCTCGAAAAATAATGACGAAGGAAAAGCAGCCATAGCCCGCCTTTTCGATTTTAGCGGCTACACTAAAGTAGTTACTACAGCTGCCCCTATACAGTCTTACAATCTTACCTGGGGCAAATCCATTAAGTTTAAAAACAACGCTACCATCGGCCTTATTGCAGGTGTAGTGTACCGTCAGGCCAAAACCATATACGAAGGTGTAGAACGTAATCGTTACGATTTTGACAGAACCAACACCAACAATGACTATATTTTTAAGTACACCGAAAACCAAAACATTTTTAATGTGAATTGGGGTGCACTTGCAAACGTAACTTTTGTAAAAGGCAAGCATAAAATTTCGTGGAAGAACCTTTACAACCGAAACCTTGAGGATAAGTACGTAGAACGTACCGGTATTAACCTTAATAACAATGCATTGGTTAATTTCAATTCTTCTTTCTTAAACCAAAGAGGATTGTATACCACCCAATTAGAAGGTAATCATCAGTTATCGTCTAAAGGTTTAAAGTTTGTATGGAACCTGAACGGTTCTGCCAATAACAAAACACAACCCGATTACAGGGTTGTAGAATACAGAAGAAACATAGCCACACCGAATGCCACCCCAATTTTGAATGATGATGAAACACGTAGATTCTATTCAGAATTAGGCGATTATAGTGCTGGTTTCAACACCTCATTAATTGTTCCATTTAAAATAAAAGAATCCAATCAGATTCTGAAAATTGGCGGCAGCAGCTTATTAAGAGGCAGAAATTTCTCATCACGTAACTTTCAATATGCAGGTTCTCAGGCAGCATTGTCAAGGCCTATCGAAAGTATTTTTCAACCTGATAATATTGCAGGTGACAAATTATTCCTGAATGAGATTACACAAAACACCGACAAATATTTTGGCATTTCCGTCCTCAACGGTATGTACTTTATGTTCGATAACAAGCTGAGCGATCAATTAAGGCTTGTATGGGGTGTAAGGGCAGAAAATTTTCAGCAGTTTTTAAGAACAAGAGATTTATCTAACGATGGCGTTGTTATTAACACAGAGAAGTGGGATGTATTGCCATCCATGAACCTTACTTATAATATCAACAACAGACATCAGGTTCGTTTAGCAGCATCACTTACTGTGGCCCGGCCGGAATTTAGAGAGATTGCTCCCTTTGCCTTTTTTGACTACGATGCCATTTATGGTATCTCTGGTAACCCCGACCTAAAGCGTACATCTATCACCAACCTTGATGCCCGTTACGAATTTTATCCTAACCCAGGCGAAGCCATTTCATTTGGTGTGTTCTACAAAGATTTTAAAGATCCGATAGAGTTTGTAATGAACCCTGCCAGTAACGCAGACAGGCAGAACTACGAATACAGAAACGCCCTGAAAGCACGTACCTACGGTGTTGAGATTGAGATTAGAAAAAAGATAAATAAAACGCTTTCAGTTTTCAGTAACCTTACTTACATATCATCTAAAGTAACATTTAATAACCTGAGTGCAGGTGGTTTGCCGGAAGATGCTTCAAGGCCGTTACAAGGTCAGGCTCCTTACTTATTCAATGCGGGTCTTCAATATACCAATCCCAAATCTGATATCAATGCATCTTTATTGTATAACAGGGTCGGTCCTAAATTATATGTAGTTGGTAGTCCGCCTCCGGGTGCAGGTTTTTACGATATCTACGAAAACCCAAGGGATCAGGTGGATTTACAATTGTCTAAAAAATTACTGAATAAACGTGCTGAACTTAAGATAACTGTTTCAGACTTGCTAAATCAATACGTAGCACAGTTTGATAATCTTACATCTAAAGTAGCCTATAAAGAATCTACAGGCGACCGTTATATCAGCCGCTACAGGCCCGGAACTACAGTAACAGTAGGCTTTACTTACGATATTTTTAAATAAGCAAATCTTATAAATACAAAAAAGCAACAATGAAAAAGCTCGTTTTTTTAACCATGATTTTAGCTGGTCTAATTACATCATGTGTAAAAGTAGAATTTAATGAAGACTACAGTACTACAGGCGGTGGCGGTGGTGGTACTACCGATTCTACAAGTAATATCATTACCGGTAAAATTGTAAACACTACTACCTATAAAAAAGGTAAGTACATTCTAAAGGGTTACGTGTATGTAACGAATAACGCACAATTAATTTTTGCACCGGGTTCTGTTATCGTAAGCGATATATCTGAGAAAGGCGCAATTATAATTGAAAGAGGTTCTAAATTAATAGCTGAAGGCACATTAACGGAGCCCATTGTATTTACTTCTGGTAAAGCACCGGGTGCAAGGGCTGGTGGAGATTGGGGCGGCATCATCTTATTGGGTAAAGCGCCTACCAACAGGCCGGTATCTCCGGAGCCTATTATAGAGGGTGGTGTAAACCGTGCTTATGGTGGAAACGATCCTGCTGACAACTCTGGTGTATTGCGTTTTGTACGTATAGAATTTGCTGGTATTGCCGCTGAGCCGGGTAGCGAAATAAATGGCCTTACCCTTGGCGGTGTGGGTAACGGTACCTTTATTGAGAATGTACAGGTATCTTTTGGTAATGATGATGCGTTTGAATTTTTTGGTGGCACCGTAAACACAAAGCGTTTGATAGCTTTTGCTACAAATGATGATGATTTTGACTACGATTTCGGTTATATCGGTTTAAACCAATATGGTATTGCACTACGTGATAAGCCTTGCGATACAGATCAGGCAAATGGCGTAGAGTGTGATAATGATGGTAGTGGTACTGCTGCAACACCATTTACCAAACCACAAATGGTTAACTACACTTTGTTAGGCCCATACGATACAACCGGTTCAAACCCATTACATGGCTTTGGTAACAGATGGAGGAGAAATACCCGTTTTGTTTTTAGAAACTCCATTTTGGGTGGACACAGGTTGGGTGGTTTTGTAGTTGAAAGTGATGGATCTATCAACGCTTACACTGCCGGAGAATCAGAATTTAGGCAAAACATTGTACATGCTTACTTAAGACAAACCGGTTCTACAAACCAGACATTGCTTTCTGATGCTGCTTTAAGAACAAAAGCAATTGCCGACGGTTCTAGGTTCTATGCCGAAAGGGATTCGTTGTACCTTACCAATGGATTTAATTTTGGTGCGCCGAACTTTAGGCCTGGTGCTGCTTCGCCAGCTTTATTGCCGGCCTTGGTAGCTGCCGATTACACAGGTTTGAGCACATACTTTACAAGAGAAAACTTTAGAGGTGCTGTAGGTACAGGAACCGACTGGACAGCAACATGGACTAGCTGGACACCTAAGACAAACATTTACTAATAACAATAACGAATAATCTTTGGCCCGTCTGTTTTTATACAGACGGGTTTTTTATATAATTGTAAGATGAAGCATTCCTACTTTTTATCCCTTATCGTATTGTTTTGTGTAGCAGCTTGCAGCGAAATGCCCGATAAAGCAAAAGTCGATACAAAAAATACAGACAGTTTGAAGATTAGAACGGCACTGGAAATAGAACCGGATTTACGTAATACCGATTCCCTGGAAATACTATACTACGATAATCCGGATGGAGACCCGGAACGGTACACCCGGTTTTTTAAGTTTACAACGAATAACGATAGCTCCGACATAGCCACCCTTGTTAAAAATATCGATCAGCCCATTACAGGAACTGCATTGGGGAAATGCAGATCGCAGGGAAAAATATTTTTCAGAAATCAAAGTGATATTATTAATACACTTTATTTCAGCACTAGGGGCAATAGCTGCTCTTATCTATACTATATAAAAAACGGAGCCTATTATTATGTAAGAATTAATAAAGAAACGGAAGCTGTAATTAACAAAAACAGGCAGTTCGCCAAAGTGCCGGCAGCTAATTAAATCGGTTAATTAAAAAATTATTAATTCAGGCAGGTCCGTTATAAATACTCCACTTCTTGTATCACCTTTAGCATCCACTTCCTACATTATAGTAGCAATAAAGTAAAGTAGATTTTCTCATGACACCCTGGTTTCTACCGGGGTGAATTGTTTTGGGAGGCCTCCCCAAACCCCTCCGGAGGAGGGGCTTTAGTACCCAATATTCAGAAATTTATACCAAATGGACATTTTAAATAGTCCAATCTCGTATCCCTGAAAAGGGTATAACAACAGTAGCCCCGGGTAAAACCCGGGGAATAATGCGAAGAAAGTTCACAACCCCAAAGGGGTTGAATAACAAGCATTTAACAATCCGAGTAATCAGTT
>JAYUTQ010000696.1:0-2360 GCA_043755055.1 Chitinophagaceae bacterium
TACACAATTATGCTTTCAAAACTGCCTCCAATTCCATTAAAGGAAATTAATGGTCAAAAGGTTTTAGCTCCTGCCGAAGCATGGTCAAGAATTCAAAATACTGAAGCACCACAACTATACCCGGTATTTCCGTGGGGTATTTATGGTGTAGATAAGCCCGGTTTATATGTGGCAATTAACACGTGGCGGCTGGATTCTCAAGTCGTAAAAACCCGCAGCCATGTTGGCTGGCGACAGCATAATATTTTTGCTGCAAGGTTAGGTTTAAGAAAAGAAGCTAAAGAACTTACCAAAGCAAAATTTGCCAGCTCAGCACTTCGGTTTCCCACTTTTTGGGGACCGGGATTCGATTGGACACCCGACCATAATTGGGGTGGCACTGCCATGATAGGCTTACAGGAAATGCTATTACAAACCAATGATAAAAGGATACTACTTTTTCCGGCCTGGCCCAAAGATTGGGATGTTGATTTTAAGTTACATGCTCCATACCAAACAACCGTTGAGGGAAGTTTGGCAAACGGAAAATTGACAATATTAAAAGTGATACCGCAAGAAAGATTAAAGGATATAGTAAATATGATGGAGTTACCATAGCCAATACCAGAACACAACAAAACGATTAAATGCCGCATAAAATTATTGATACACACGTACATGTCTGGAATCTGAACCATGCCGAATATCCGTGGTTAAAAAACGATACATCCATACTCAATCGCAGTTATCATATTGCCGAAATAGAAGCAGACCGATTAAGGACAAATGTTACAGAAGGCATACTGGTGCAGGCTTCCGGAAATTTTGAAGATACAGATTGGATGCTACGAGTTGCTGATAAAACTGATTGGATTAAAGCAGTAGTTGGCTGGCTGCCATTAATGAATCCTGAGGCTACAGAAGCTGCACTTGCACAAAAATATTCACACAATCCATATTTTAAAGGTGTACGCCATCAGATACATGATGAGCCAAATAGCAAATGGCTCCTACAGCCACAGGTTTTAGAAAGCCTACAAATATTGGCTGATAATAACTTGCCATTTGACATTGTTGGTATTCTGCCTGAACATATAGAAGCGGCCTTAAAAGTTGCCGAAGAAATACCCAATTTAAAAATGGTTTTCAATCATTTGAATCAGCCGCCAATTGCATCTAATGAACGTTTCGGTCGCTGGGGCGAATTGATGAAAGTAGCTTCAAACCATCCGAATTTTTACACAAAAATATCCGGACTCGGCACTGCATCCGGCAATTTTGCTGAAAGAAAAAATGATGATATAAAACCATACATAGCCTTTGCATTAGAGCATTACGGAAACGCCCGGTGTTTTTGTGGAGGTGACTGGCCTGTGTCTTTATTAGCCGATAGCTATGGTAACACATGGCAATCATACGAAACCATTTTATCCGAATTGTTAGACGAAGAGGAAGCCGGTAAAGTATTGTACCACAATGCTCAGGCATTTTACAAATTAAAATCCACCACCACATGATGCAGGTTTTATTAGGAATATTGTTACATGCTATTGGTGCCTCCTGTGCTGCATTGTGTTATGTTCCACAAAAGAAAACCACCGGCTGGAGCTGGCAAACTTACTGGCTGGCACAGGCGGCTGTTTGTTGGTTGTTGCTGCCGATTATAGGCGCTGTTATTACCATTCCACATTTGGCTGATGTATTAAGAGAAGCACCTAAATCTGCCATGATCAACTCCTTTCTCCTAGGCATGGCGTACGGCATTGGTGGTACTGCATTCGGCATGGCTATCAGATACGTTGGTTTCTCATTAACCTATGCTATTGCGGTAGGTATTTCCTGTGTATTAGGTACTTTATTACCACCGATGTTGGCGGGTACATTAAGCGAAATTCTAAGCCGAAGTGGGACTGGTTTTATTATGTTTGGTATTACTACAGGTGCCGCCGGCATTGCGTTTTGTGGCATTGCTGGCCGCTTTAAGGAGCTGCATCTTGCAAAGCAAAACACATCAGGTCCAAAAACTTTTAACCTGTCTATCGGCTTGCCCTTGTGTTTGTTGGCTGGTGTGCTTTCGGCCGTTTATGGCATCTCATTGGCACAAGGGCAGCCAATTGCCGATGTTGCTGCCAAATATGGTGCAGGAGATTTTCAGGGCAATGTGATTTATCTTTTTTCCAACACCGGAGCTTTTTTAACTACTTTAATTTATTGCCTGTATTTACACTTTAAAAACAAAACATTTAGTGAGTATAAAAATGTACCACAACTTACAAAAAGGAAAAAAACAGGCGGGGTAGTAGGCGTTGCTTCGCAACATAGCAGGGAATTGCCGGATGAGGTACTTACCGAAATTGTAGAAGAAAATATCAGTAAAAAAA
>JAYUTQ010000697.1:0-2360 GCA_043755055.1 Chitinophagaceae bacterium
TCATTGATTAAAACATATAATCATCATAAAAAAAGGATCGTATGTCTTCAATGTTTTACACAATAAAAAAGGCTGATTTTATACAGCCTTTTGTAAATAATAAATTCAATAATTCTTCTCAGGAATAAAACAGATTATTAAAAAGATTTTTTTAATTCATTTGCCGCAAGATTTTGTGCATCCCTGGCTTCAGGCAAAACGGTTGCCATGCCAAAAAATTCATGGGTTACACCGTTATAATTTTTAAAGTTTACGGTAATACCAGCAGCCTTCAATTTTTCTGATAGCATTTCCCCTTCAGTCTGTAACGGATCGTATTGCGCAGTGATGATTGTGGTGGATGGCATTCCTTTTAGATTAGCATTTACAAGTGATATCATGGGACTTTTTCCATCATCTGTGCTACGTAAATATTTATTAAAAAACCATCCCATTAAAGGCCTGTCAAGAGGCTTGGCCTTAGCATTTTTTTGGTAAGATGCTGTAGTGGTATCGTAACCTGCAATAGGATATATAAGCACCTGGTATTTTGGTAATGGAGCACCCTTATCACGGGCCATCATGCTTACAGATGCTGCCAGGTTGCCCCCCGCACTTTCGCCAAATACTGCTACACGGCTTGTATCGCCTTTTATAGAAGCTGCATTTTTCATCACCCACACATAAGCAGTATAACTATCATTATGGGCCGTAGGGAATTTGTATTCTGGTGCTTGTCTGTAGTCTACCGAAACAACCACTGCACCAACCTGTTCCGCCATAGCTCTGGCTGAGCCATCATAGGTATCAATATTTGCTATTACCCAACCGCCACCGTGATAATAAACAATTACCGGAAAAGGGCCATTGCCTTTAGGTGTATAAATTCTTAAATGAATATTTCCGCCCGATACGGGAATTTCCTTGCCCGAAGTATCCACCATTGATGGCGGCATCGGAATATTATTTTCTTTCATCACATCCATTACTGCATCCTTAGGCGAATGCTGTTTGCGGGCCTCTATGGCAGAAAGCGATATTAAAGCCGGGTCGTTGTAGCTCATTAGTTTTTCAATTACTACCTGCATTTCAGTTTCCATATCCGGTGCCCAGTCTGGCTTTTGGCCTTTAGGAGCTAACTTTCCCGCCTGCCTGGCAGTGTTGGTATCAGCAGATGGAGTGTTGCTGATTGTTGTTTTGGAACTACTGGTATCGGTACACGAAGCCAGTACCAAAAAAGAAACGCCCAGCAAAACTGATACGGTAGCTTCTTTAAAAAAATTTAATTGCATAAAATGAGAATATAACGTGATAGAAACTATTTTGAGTTGGCCGTATGGCAAACCCTAAAATCTAAATTTCATGCCACGATACAATAGGGGTACTAAACCAAACTAAGTAAAACAAGATTTTCTCACCAGCCAATGCCGTAATCTTCACCATTGTTAGATGAGCCGCCCCAGAAAGAACCATGCTTCCAATCGAACCAGATAGCATTGATAGGGCCGCTACTTCTATCGTCAAAAGACAAAGTATATCCCATTTTCTTTAATTCGTTCCGCACATTTTCCGGGGTTCGGTTGCTCAGTAAAATATTACCCGGCCTTGGTTTCCGGTCATCTGTTTTACTGCCCCCAAGCGATAGCCATAATTGATTGGTATTGATATTAGCGGCCTCGCAGGCTTGCTGTACAGTCATACCAAATTCTACCATATTTAAAAAGAATTGCAATAAGTTTTGGTCTTGCGTATCGCCGCCCTGTACGGCAAAACTTACAAACGGCTTACCATCTTTTAAAGCCAGCGATGGCGTAAGTGTAACCCTTGGCCGCTTACCCGGAGCTACCACATTAAAAGGGTTCAGGGCAGAATCCAGTACAAAGCTTTGCATACGTTGGCTCATGCCAACGCCAGTGCGGCCTGCAATACATGCCGGCACCCATCCGCCGGAAGGCGTTATAGATACCACCCAGCCCTCTTTATCCGCAGCCTCTACAGAAGTTGTGCCAAGCATAAGCCTGTCCATATAAGCTTCATCGGCAATATTAAAAGCTACGCCATCTCTTACATCATGCGCCGGCACAAAGTTCCTGCTGTTACTGTCAAGCGTAAATCCTCTTTTTTTCAGCAGATCGATATAGGGGTTTGTTTTGCCTTCAAAAGCATACGGATTACCAGGCCCGATATTCATGTCGTTTTTATCCCAATTGATAAGGCCTGCCCTTTCTTTTGCGTAAGCCTTACTCAGCAAACCCTTCATAGGTTGGTTGGTAGCAAACCGTGGATCACCATAGTAAAAATCACGGTCGGCAAATGTGAGGCTCATAGTTTGGTACAACGTATGAATGTATTTGGTACTATTATAACCCATCGCTTTCAAA
>JAYUTQ010000698.1:0-2358 GCA_043755055.1 Chitinophagaceae bacterium
AAGAGTAGTTACAATATGTTTCATCAATTGCTTTTAGTATTGGTATCCAATATTAAGCGATGAAATGCTTATGACCAACGATTGTTACATGCTTTCTAAAACTTTAAACAGATATAATACTATATGATTAAAGAAAGGTGGGTGAAAATGTTTTGGGAGGATATAAAAAGAAAAGGGCGGTAAGACCGCCCATTTTCAAACCCTAAACCCTTAAAACACTTCATTCTTTCCAAACACTGTGCCAAACAATAAAAGGAGATTATAAAATTTTGTTGCTGTTTTTTTGGAAAAGCTAATATTTCAATCGGGTAGTTATATCCGCTTACTTTTGGAAATAAAAGAATCGTATGAAAATGAGTTTTGTAATGAGTTTGTTTGCTTTTTTAGGCATTAGCTGTAGCTCTCAACCGGTGCCGGAAAAGGCGCTGAATAATAATACCTTACTGTGGGAAATAAGTGGCAACGGGCTAAAGCAGCCGTCTTATTTTTTTGGCACCATGCATATTCTTTGTTCGTCTGATGCATCCATCAGCCCCAATTTTAATACGGTAATTAATAAGGTAGGGCAGGTGTATTTTGAAATAGATATGGACGATTTGGTACAAATGATTGGCGGTATGGGTGCCATGGCTATGACGGATGGCAAAAAACTGAAAGACCTGTACAGCGAAGCAGATTACGAAAAAATTAAAGCCTGGTTTGATAAAAATGGCCAACTACCATTTAGTATGCTCGAAAGTTTTAAACCGCTGTTGCTCAGTTCTATGGTAGGCGAAGCTGCGATGGCCTGCCCCGAAAAAGATGGTATGGAAATGCGGATTATGGAACTGGCTACCAAAAAGAAATTAGAGATTAAGGGACTGGAAACCATGGCATTTCAAGCGGGTGTTATTGATAGTATTCCGTATGCGGAACAGGCGAAAGAATTATTAGAAGCCATCGATAGTGCCGGTAATCAAAAGGTGCAAATGGATCAGTTGGTGCAGGAGTACAAAGGCCAAAATCTGGATTCGATAGATGCACTAACCAAAAGCGAAGAAGGCGGGGTAAGTAAATACCTGGACATTATGCTCTACAGCCGCAACCGTAACTGGGTGGCTCAGTTTGATGCCATAGCCAAAGAAAAATCTACCCTTTTTGCCGTAGGCGCAGGCCACCTGCCGGGTGAAGAAGGTGTGCTGAACCTATTGCGGAAGAAAGGCTACACGCTTACCCCAATGAAAAATTAGGGGAGTACTTGTTAAAAAATTTACCAACATTAAAACCCCGCCATCACCCCGGTATAATTATGCGGTGTAATTTTTTTCAATTCTTTTTTCAGCAAGGCTGATATATTAAGACCTTCAATAAACGCATGAATATCGGTTTTGGTAATGCTTGTTTTGCCACGGGTTAGGTCCTTAAGTGCCTCGTAGGGGCTTGGGTATTTTTCACGACGGAGGATGGTTTGAATGGCTTCTGCCACTACGGCCCAGTTGTTCTCTAGGTCTTCTTTTAATTTGGCTTCGTTCAATACCAATTTGCCCAATCCTTTTTCTAAAGATTTAATGGCAATAATGGTGTGTGCCACCGGTACGCCAATATTGCGAAGTACGGTGCTGTCGGTAAGGTCACGTTGCAGGCGGCTGATGGGCAACTTGGCACTCAGGTGTTCGAATAGGGCATTGGCGATACCCAGATTACCTTCTGCATTTTCAAAATCTATCGGGTTTACTTTATGTGGCATAGCACTGCTGCCCACTTCGCCTTTCACCGTTTTTTGTTTAAAATAATCCATACTGATATAGGTCCACACATCACGGCACAGGTCTATCAAAATAGAATTGATGCGTTTCAGACAATCGAAATGGGCGGCGAGGTTATCGTAATGTTCTATTTGAGTGGTAAACTGCATCCGCTGCAGACCCAGTATATTTTCTACAAAATGATTGCCGAAAGCCACCCAATCTGTTTTAGGAAAAGCGACGGCATGGGCGTTAAAATTACCTGTAGCACCGCCAAACTTTGCAGCATAAGGTATATAGCTAAAAAGTTGTATTTGGTTGTCGATCCGCTCTACAAACACCATCCATTCTTTACCCAAAATAGTAGGCGATGCAGGCTGGCCATGGGTTTTAGCCAGCATAGGCACGGCTTTCCAATTGTTTGCAAGGTCGTGGAGTTTTTTTTGCAGGTTCATTATGGCCGGCAATAATTCATGCTCCATGGCATGTTTCCAGCTCAATGGTATGGCGGTATTGTTAATATCCTGAGACGTTAATCCAAAATGAATCCACTCTTTGGCATCGGCACCTTCGGTTTCCGTAAGCTTGCTTTTTAAAAAGTATTCCACCGCTTTTACATCGTGGTTGGTGGTGG
>JAYUTQ010000699.1:0-5189 GCA_043755055.1 Chitinophagaceae bacterium
TTTTGAAGATGTGTGGGACGTCGTTCGCCAAATACCTAAGGGCCGTGTTACCAGTTATGGTGCTGTGGCCAATTATCTGGGTACAAAAATGAGTGCCCGTATGGTAGGCTGGGCCATGAATGCAGCCCATTATGCACAACCACCTGTACCGGCGCAACGTGTAGTAAACCGCAATGGAATGCTAACCGGTAAAGCCCATTTCCCCACGCCGGACGCTATGGAAAAAATGCTGAAAAAAGATGGTGTAAAGGTGGAGAATGATACTGTAGTGGATTTTGAAAAACGATTCTGGAATCCGGCTGATGAATTGGGATTATAAAGTATCAAAGCATCAAAAGGGGCCACTAATTAGCGGCCCCTTTTGGGTATAGAAATTACACCAAGTTTTATTAAAACTTAACTGTTAAAGCACCATTGAAAGTAGTTCCTAACTGGCTAAACTGTGAACCGTTGTACCCTAAAATACGGTAGCGGCCACTGAAGCTAAGGAAGCCTTCGAGCAGGCTTTTATCTGCAGGCTTATTAAGCAATGCCTGGCCGGCACTATTTAAAGCCACCAGTTCCCATTTGGGCAGTATATTAAATAGATTGTTTACAGTTAATGATAGCGAAACCTTGCTTGAAAAATTATAACCAATGTTTAAATCGCTTACCACAGCAGCTTTAAACTTCTGCTGAATATTTTCCATATCGCTGCCGCCATTATCCAGATCCTGGAAGGCAGTAGAGCCAAATAAGGTATTATTCTGGTTAAAATTCCATTTGCCAACTTCATAATCAAAGCCAAAAATAACTTTGTACATAGGGCGGCTTTCTGTAAGCAAAGATTTTATTTGGGTATTTAAAATAGAGGCGCCGCCTGCTTTAATGGCTGCGGGGGTATTGGGTTCGCCTTTTATATCATTTGCCAAAGTAAAGTTACCGGCAAGGTTAAGGCCCATTTTACCGCTGCCTAACCGAAGGTTTCTATAGCTGCCTACAAAGTCTAATCCCTGAGTATTGGTTTCAATCCCATTAATAAAAAACTGAATGGTTTTTACACCTGCGGTGGAAAGTATGCGTCCCAGTGTACTATTGGGGTTAGAAGAGGAAATGGAAGAGCTATAAACAATTCTATCCTTAATGGTAATGTTATAATAGTCTAAGGTAAAGCTGAGGTTTTTAGTTGGTTTTACACCTACGCCTAAAGTAAAGTTGTTCGATTTTTCGGGTGTAAGTTTAGGAATACCCAGTGCAAAGGCCTGCTTGCTATTATTATTAAACAAACCGGATAACTGAATAGTACCGCCCACAAATGCCGCCTGTGTAGATTGGGCATATATCTGATGCAAAGTAGGTGCCCTAAAGCCGGTAGATAGCGAACCACGAACTACAAATTTATCGCCGGCAATTTTATAACGGGATGAAATACGGCCTACAGAAGCACTTCCAAAATCGCTGTATTTTTCAGCACGTACGGTACCATTTAACTGAAAATCGGGTGTTATATCCCAACTTGCGTCAAAATAAGCACCTAAGTTATAACGGCTGTTGGTTGTTGCATTTTCTGCCCTGATGCCGGGGAAGGAATTAGCGCCTTCACCAGAGTAAGAGGCTGTATCACCGGCAATAATCTGGTAGGTTTCTTTTCTTACCTCAGTACCAAAACCGATTGCAAAATTGTCTGTCAGGCTTTTAGAAATATCAATATTACCAACTACGTGGCTAAAATTGTATCCCCCTGGTTTAAAAGAAGTTGGGCTGCTAATGCTTAATGTACGGTTAATAGTATTGTTTACGCTATACAACTGCTTATTACCACCAACGGTTAAGCTTACATCATGCTTCCAACCGTTGGTTTCGCTTTTGTAACCAATAGTTGCATTATAATCGCTTAGGTCACCTTCAAAAGTAGGCTCGTAACCTTTATAGGTAGTACCAGCCGGGGTAAGCAATCCAAAATCATTCCTCCAGTATGGGGTACGGTAGTTGGCATTACTTTCTACTCTTTTGGCTACATATGCTGCATTGGCATAAAGCAATCCTTTATCACCCATAGGTATACCAGCGTTTACTAAAAATTTGGCGGCTGTGGTAGCACCGGTGCCGTTTCTGTTATTACCGGTTGGGTATTTAGCCAAATAATCGATAATGGCTTTATTTACCGGAGCAGTATTTGGCAAACCCGGGTCGCCAAAAGTGGCTATTTCTGTTGGTATGTCTATAATGCCCGAACGCACAGCATTATCCTGCTGGCTTACGGCCACGGTATAGTTTATAAACCCTTTACCAAAATTACTGCCACTGTTTAAACTTAATCCGTAAGAGCCTCCATCACCTTTGCTTGTGCCACCAGCGGTGATATTAACCGACGTGTACTGGTATTTATCTTTTAATACTACGTTCATTACACCAGCTATAGCATCCGAACCATATTGGGCAGATGCTCCATCCCGTAAAATTTCTACATTTTTTATAGCGTCTACCGGTATAGCACTAATGTCGGCTCCGGTTTCTCCACGGCCGGGTGCAAACTGAACGTATAATAAAGAGCTTAGATTTTTTCTTTTACCATTAATTAAAATCAAGGTGCGGCTAGGGCCAAGATTTCTTATTTCGTATGGATCCAGCAAGGTAGAAGCGTCGTTTACTGGCGTATTTACAGTATTAAATGATGGAACCCTATATTGTAATGCCTTATCAAAAGAAGGCTGACCCGTACTTTTTAGCGTTGCAGCATCTACATTATCTATGGGCAGTGCACTGCTGGTAGAAGAACGGGGTTGCGAACGGGTACCTACTACTATTGCATCATCGAGGCCGTTATCGGCAGCATCCAGCATAAAATCCAGTTTTTTTTCTTCACCTGCTTTTAAAATTACATCCAATGTTTTAGCAGTAAAACCCAATGAAGAAACGGTAATACTGTACTTGCCTTCTGCAAGTTTAAGGGTAAATTTACCTTCGGCATCTGAGGTTATGCCTTTGCCTCCCGGCGATGCTATAATGCTGGCTCCTGTCACAGGTTTTCCACTTCCGGAAATGCTTCCGGTTACCGTTTGTGCGTTTAAAATTCCCACTGCTAACAGCAGAAGTACGCCTGTAAAAAGTTTTTTCATATCAATTGTGTTAGTTGATGAATTCCGAAAGTATGAGATAATCACTGATAAATTAGAAGTTTATTATTAAAAAATAGCCTTTGAATATCTGTTTCATAAACTTTTGCGGGTTTAAAAAGGAAACATATTAGCTTATGAATGTAAAAAAGCCGGTTTTGGGCATTTTATTATAAAAGATGCCAACCGTTTACAGGTTGGCATCTTGCAGCAATTGATTAATAGTTTTATGAGGTTAGTTAGGAGCCATAATACGGGCTAATCATAAAATACACTACTGGCCCTGTAACAGCTACGTAAAACCAAATAGGCCATGTAATTCGGGCCAGTTTTTTATGGGTAGCATACTCTGCTATTAAGGCCCTGTAAGCGGTAAATAATATAAAAGGTAATATAACTGCCGCCAGAATAATATGGCTACCCAATATAAAATAATAAACAATTCTTACCGACCCTGCTGCCAGTTTTTCGGCATCGCTTAATACGCCATCGAGGTTGCTATCGCCAAATTTAGTGTCGCCGGTAAGTAAATGATAGGCTATGTAAAACACCAGAAAAAATATAGAAAATACAATTGCAGACAACATGAGCCTTTTATGAAGTTCATATTTTTTTTGCTTTACTGCAATAAGGGCGGCTACTAAAAAAACAGCCACAGCCGAATTAAGCAAGGCATTTATTTTAGCAAAAATGTGTACGTCGAAACCAAGATCTACTTTGAGTTGTATGCGGCCCAAAGCCACTACTACCGCAAATACTACAAATGATACAGTGAGTATGAGCAACCTTGCTGTTTTGTCGTTCTTCTTTAAACTGGCTGGTAACATTTTAAATAATGGCTAATTGATTAATGGACAATGGATAATAGCTTGAATGAATAATTAGCAATTGGATAATAAAAACAGGAAACCTTAGAATTTGTTTGCCAACTGCCAACTGAATAACTGCCAACTGCCCACTACCTATATGCTAACTTTTTTTCTGCTTCTGTTTAAAAAGAACATGCCAGTTAATACTATAACAGGTACCGCTATCAGCAGCCAGATAATGGGCAGGTATTCTTTAAAAAGCGATGGCTTGTTTTTATCCTTTTCAAGTGTAAGCTTACCGATATCGTCGGCCAGTTTGCTGAGAGAAACGCTATCGAGGCCATTGTAATAGCCACGTACTACATGGTATTTATCCAGCAGTATTATCTTTTCGGAGTGTATAAAATTGCTGTCAATTACGCCACCGTCGGATGCCGGCACCCTGAATTCGTGTAGCATCAGGTCGTAAATTTCTTGTTTGGGGCCGGTAAGCATGCTCCAGTTATCGCTGTTTACGGCAAATCGGTCGGCAAACTTCTTAAGTGCCGGTGCAGAGTCCCTTTCCGGATCGATGCTGAGCGATACAAACACCACCGAAGAGGTATCGGTATATTTTTTGTTTTTGGGCTCTTCGTAGCTTTTTTGCAACCTGCGAATATTGCGGGTAAGCCCGGGGCAAATATTGGGGCAGCGGGTAAAAAAAGAATTTACCACTACTATTTTGCCCTTAATGCTATCGAACACAAATGGCTTACCCAATTGGTCGGTAAGAGTAAAATTGCGAACCCTATGCCATTGGGTATCAGTAGTTGTTTTACCATTTTTATTTATGGTAATTACCGAATCTTCAAAATAGCGGCGGGGCATGTTTACTGCACCCGAACCCATACTATTCATTATAAAATAACAAGCTACCGGTATTATCAGCGTTATCATTAGCCCCACAATTGCCCCTCTGTTCATGCTTTTTTTTATGTGGCGCAAATGTACAAGGCAAAATGCAATACGCAATAAGCAACTACGTTTGTGTAGGAATCAACTAATAATAGGATTCACTTAGTAGCACAAAAGGGAATTTTAACGGCCTGATCCCCTTGAAAATGAGTTTCGCAAAGCAATATTACTGCAAACAGTACCTCATGTAAAAAACCTCTGCTTTACGGTCATGTTCCTTATCTCTGCTGTAAAAAACTTTAATGCATCACTTTTTTAGCATCGCCTGCCAAACCGTTTCATTAATTACTACTGGATAATTCTTTTTCAGGCCGTCGAGCCATTTGGTTTC
>JAYUTQ010000700.1:0-2356 GCA_043755055.1 Chitinophagaceae bacterium
ATTTACCCATAAAGCTTTATGCTCCTCAAGGGTTTTTGCAATCTTTAAGAAGCAAATTATTTTGATATTTATAACCCCAAACTGTTGCTGGATGAAACCCTTAGTAACCTTATCTGTATTGCTTTTTTCTACCTTCCACATGTTTGCACAGTTAGACCTGCCGGCAAGTGGCGGCAATACCCGTGCAAAAATTACTGAAGAGGTAGGCATTACCGATATTACCATTACCTACAGCCGCCCCGATGTAAATAAAAGAGAAGGGAAGATTTGGGGAGAACTGGTAAGCTATGGTTTTAGTTCAGGCAATTTTAATACAGGTAAAAACAACAGCCCGTGGCGGGCCGGCGCCAACGAAAATACCACCATAAGTTTTGAACATGATGTAAAGGTAGAAGGCAAAAATATTAAAGCCGGCACCTACGCTTTGTTTATGGCCGTGTGGCCCGATAGTGTACAGCTTATTTTTTCTACCCAAACCAACGCATGGGGAAGTTACTATTACGATGAAAAATACGACGTATTAAGAGTAACCGTAAAACCGGTGGTACTGGATAAAAGTGTGGAATGGCTTAAGTATGAATTTATAGAACAAAGAGAAAAATACTGTGTGGCAGCTATGCAATGGGAAAAACTATCGGTACCATTTAAGATAGAAGTAGACGTGGACCATATAGTAACTGCAAGATTAAGAGAAGAGTTAACCAGCCGCAAAAGCTTTACACCAGCACTTGTTTTACAGGCCACACAGTTCTGGTTTAATAAAAATATGAATCTGGATGAAGCGCTGCTTTGGAGCAGAAAAGCCATTGATGGGCAAGGCGGCCAAAAGACTTTTATAACGCTAAGAAACCTGGCTACGGCTTACGAAAAACTAAACCGCATACCCGAAGCAGACTCCGCCATGAATGAAGCTTTACTGATAGCTACTGCCAACCAATATGCGGCTTACGGCCGCCAATTAATTGCCCAAAAAAGAATAGATAAAGCATTGGAGGTTTTTTTAGCATCGCAAAAAAGATACGGCGATATGTTTGGCGTTAATAATGGCCTTATGAGTGGCTATTCTGCCAAAGGCGACTTTAAAAATGCCCTTAAATATGCTACCAAAGCATTAGCACAAACAAGCAGCGATGCCGCCAAAAAAACACTTGAAGGGCAAATAGCAAAACTGAAAGAAGGAAAAGATGTAAACTGAGAGATACGCAGATAGATGGCACAACAAACAACACTATTTTTAACCATATAAAAGCCCATACTTATGAATTACAAAAGTGCCATTAGCTGGTTTGAGATACCGGCTACCAACCTTGACCGTGCTACAACCTTTTATGAAACATTATTCGATGTTGCACTTGTGCCAATGGATATGCCGAAGATACGGATGCGGGTTTTTCCGGTGGCTGATATGATGAACGATATTAGCGGCGCCATTGTAGATGGTGGCAGCTCCTATGCCCCATCAGAACATGCCGGGGTACTTATTTACCTTAACGCTAACCCCGATGTACAATTGGTGCTGGATAAAGTGGAAGCGGCTGGCGGAAAAGTACTTTTACCCAAAACGGAGATATCCCCGGAGCATGGATGCATGGGTATCTTTATTGATACCGAAGGAAACCGGATTGGTTTGCATTCTGTACCGCAGCAATAATTACTATAACACGTTATATAAAAACAATATACCATGCAATCCAAAGCTAAATCGGTAGACGATTACATAAAAGAACTGGAACCAGACCGGCAGGAAGCCATAAATAAACTACGTAAGGAAATAAAGAAAAACCTGCCAAAAGGGTTTGAAGAACAAATGAGTTATGGCATGATTGGTTATGTAGTGCCACATTCCATATATCCTGCAGGCTACCACTGCACACCCGAATTGCCACTGCCGTTTTTAAATATTGCTTCGCAAAAAAATTTTATAGCTGTATATCATATGTGTGTATATGCACAGCCCGACTTGTACCAATGGTTTGTAAATGAATACCCTAACCATACTACTGCCAAATTAGATATGGGCAAGAGTTGTATCCGTTTTAAAAAACCGGAGCAAATACCATTTAAATTATTTGGAGAACTGGCTAAAAAAATAACCCCGAAGCAATGGATAGAAATATATGAGGTTAACTATAAAAATCCGAAAGCGAAATAATTACAAACATTTTTTAGCAGTCCACTTTACACTACACCTATGTGCTGTTTCAAAATAGTTTTCACAACTAATACTAACCAATTTATCAACTATAAAAAGGCAGACTATTATTTTCTAAAACCAAATAATAATCTAAAAAAATGCTTGCAAATTCAGCAACTGGCGTTTATCTTAGAAGTGTACTTTTTTAGCATCTGGATTTGA